>PDZT01000056.1 GCA_002753105.1 Deltaproteobacteria bacterium YD0425bin50
TTAAATTGCGTTGAAAATAATCTTCCTTATCAGCATGTTGAGTAGATTCGTTCAGTGGAGTTATGGAACCTTTTTCAAAAGGTATAATAAACCAGAATATAGACCCTTTGCCCTCTACACTTTTAAGATGAATAGTTCCTCCCATTAATTCAACGAGTTTTTTAGAAATTGTAAGTCCTAATCCTGTCCCACCAACCTTAACTCTGGAAACTTGCGAGAAAGGTTGAAATAGTTGATCCATTTTGTCCTGTGGAATACCTATACCTGTATCTTCGACAGTAAAACACAATGTAACATGAGTATCTGTTTCTTCCTCGATAAAAATCCCAATAGAGACCACTCCCCGACTGGTGAATTTTACAGCATTATTTCCCAGATTTAATAAAATTTGTTTTAATCTTATTGAATCTGATTTAATGACAGGAACATCAAATTTTTCAAAAATAAGTTCAATATTTTTAGAAAGAGCTATCGGATATAAAATATATCTCACTTCGTTGAATACTTCAGTTAATGAGACATCTTTATGTTCTATATGAATCTTACCTGCTTCAATCTTTGACAAATCTAAAATATCATTTATTATTGTTAGAAGAGTGTGTCCTGCTGAATTAATTATGTTTAAAAATTTTTTATGTTCATCCGTGTTATTCATCTCAAGAAGGATCTTGCTTGAACCTATAATAGCATTCATCGGGGTTCGGATTTCATGACTCATATTGGCTAAAAATGCTGATTTAGATTGATTAGCGGTTTCAGCGGATTTTATTGCATCACGAAGTTCTTTATTCTGTTGTTGTATTTTTAATTCTGCTTTTTTCTTATCAGTAATATCAACTGCCACACCGAAATAATTAATTGTATTATTTCGTTTTATTGATGATATTGATAAATCAACCCAAATAAAGGATTTATCTTTTTTGATATAGCGTTTTTCAACTCTAAAATATGTTCTTTTCCCGTTGATTAAATCATTAACGTATTTACGGCTCAAATCGATATCATCTGGATGAGTAATGTCTATATTCGTAAGTGTTTCGAATTCTTGTGGGGTATAACCAAGCATTTGGTTCCATACTTCATTCGATAAAACAAACTTGCCCATATTATCAGTCATTGCAATTCCAACAATTGCCGAATCGAAAATAATACGAAATTTTTCTTCACTTTCAGTAAGTTTTAATTTGAGTTCACTCTCTTGCTGAGTTTCTTCTAATTTCTTAGATTCGGCAATAAGCTGATTTTTTTCCTCAACCTCTTTTTCTAATTCATTGATCCTTTTTTCTAATTCTTCATAGGTTGGTTTTTGATCCATGTTTGTTTCACCCACCAAAATTTTGTATGGTTCTATTTAGCTGAACGGTAAGGCTGAATAACAACGGTTAGACTGAAAAAATAAAAAAATTCTTGCGAATAACCGTTGATTTATCACCAAGGCATGAACTGATAGAGTTTGGCAAACATCTCATACACTTCAATCCAATTTTTAAGGTCTTGAGCAGTTCGTATATGAGCACGTTTATTGACCATGACCCAACTCATATGAGCGGCACCGTCTTTACAGGTAGAACAGTCTCGTGTCTCGGATGTGCAGCATCGATGCGTAGTTTTTAAGTCAGAAGCCCAGCGCTTAAAATTGATGAGTCGTTTGGGTTTTGGCGATCTTGTATCAAAAGTATCGGTTACTGAAGGACATTCCATCCAACTAAAACGTCTCCCCAGCATTTCTCCAGTCGTAATAATTTCATGATAATATTTGCATGAAATTACTGTTTTTGGATAGTTATCAAGCATGTCATCCATTTCAGAACGTATTGCTTTTAATGTTTCAGATGTCCAGTTAAATCCATCAACGCCCTCATCATTTGATAGCAGTTGCATATGAACTTTTAAGCCCGCATCTTGAATTTTTTGAATAATCCGTTCTGTTTTTCCAATTTGATTTGGTGTAATGGTGTAAAGATAATAAGCACAAGGGTCTCCAGCATATTGTTTACTGGATATTGAAAAACAATCCTTCCCGCGAAGGCGTTTTTCATCATCTTCATCACCCCATAAAGAAATCCCAACCATCAAATCTGGAAATCGGTCTCTTGGCAGTTTAATGAAGCCATTTGTTGCGCAAAACGTAGATAAGCGTTTATAGAAGGCTTCTACACGATCTAAACATAACGTAGGTTCACCACCAATTAAGATGGCAAGATTAACGCCACGTTGTTTTTCCTGATCAATAAACGTTTCCCATTGGGTAATATCCATTTCTTCAGGTGCTGCCTTATCTTCACCTGAAGAAAAAAAGAAACATCCTTTGCAGCGGAGATTGCATCGATTGGTAACATCATAAATTGAACTTCGAATATTGAGTTTTGAAATTTTTATATATCGTTCATACCAGTTCGTATCTAATAAAGATTCAACCGTGATCATGATCTAATTCCTTGTATCTTCTTGTAGTTCATAGCCGGGCGGCTCAATGGCTGTCTCACATAAATTGTTTCCTTTTTCATATCCCATGACCCATACGGCAAGATAAGTATCAATATAATCAAGCCATGCTTTAAAATGATCGGGGTCTGTTGCGTGTCTAAACAATCTTGCTGTGACCACAGCACTTCCAGAAGCATAATGTCTGCAATCATTGCAATCTGTATCAGGAACACAGCAGGCTACACTTCTATCCCAGCTTAAATCAGCTCTATATTGTCGAAACGAACGACCAAGACCGATATCCGTTGATGGATTCATTCGGGGATAAGAACACCCATACAGATGATGTAAGCCAAATAGATGGGTATGGGCAATGGCATTGTAATGAGAAAACAGGATATGTTCTGGATAGGCTGCTAAGAGATCAATCATGGTGTAATAGACATGCTTGAGTGTATCTGAATTATGCCGTAAATCACCAGAATATCCCACAGGTGAAGAAAACATATTGAAACTCAATTTGCATTGATTTTCAACCAATACCTTTGCGACCTCGTGGACTTCTTTTATATTTTTGGGTGTAAATGTGTAAATAAAAACAGCACGGTCATCACCATGATAGTTCTCTATTTGCCGGGATAACATGTTTTTGGCATTTCGTATCCGATAACTCGTTTCATCATTTCCCCAAACCGAAATATGAATTTTATAGTTAATGGATTTGGGTATGCATTTTAACCCATTGGTTGCAATTGCACCTAAAGGAATGACCTGATAACACACCTCACATCGTTCTGGAACCAAGGATGGTTCAGCACCTGCAAGCACAACAAACGTAATTCCTCTGGCTTTTTCAGATTGCATAAGCTCTTTCCATGCTGAAAGCTCGCTATTTTCTTTTGCAAACTGCTTATCACCTTCATAATAATAACACCCTTCACATTGGATATTACATCGGTTGGTCATGTCATATGTGGATTCTCTTAGGAAAAAATACTGTCTTACTTTTTCCCATCTTTGCCGAATTTTTGTATCTGAAATGATGTCTGCAAATTTATAGTTCATTGATTTAATTTTTATCCATCAATTTTTTGTTAATATATTCAGATAGTAAGCGAATGCTAGTCAATTTTGGATAATCATCTTCATCGATCCGTATCCCATATTCATCTCTTAGGACAAGAGCAATGGTTGCTAAGTCCATGCTATCGATACCTACAGAATTGACAAGGTCAAGGTCCGGATTAAAGGTTTCTGGAGTGACATCTTCCAATTTTAGTTCGTTGATAATTATGTTTGCCACGTTTAATATAATTTTTTCAATATCCATTGTAGTCACTTGGGTCATACCTTCTCCTTGTTTAATTACGAATTTCAAATTACAGTTACATTTACTGAACCTAATGGATTTTATATGCAATAATATTCTGATCCGCAAATATAGGTTTTCCAAAATAATTTTGGTAGATATTCTCTAAATAAAGTACAGGCGTATAAATATTATTTTGAAAGAGATCTGGAGTATTTAGATTATTTTCCTTTATTGCAGATCTATGAGACATTTCAATTAAAAGATTTTTATGCAGAATCACAAAAGTTGCTCCACTTTTTATAATACTGGCCTTATCCTCCATGTTTACCATATTAAATTTCAGTTGATCACTATTTTTTATCCTACTTAAAGGAAAATCAATATAATAATTTCCGAAGATTTTGCCAATAGAAGGATATAATATAGCAATATTTGTAATATATCCACCGATAACTTCTTTTTGATGAACATATTGATAAAAATAATAAAAATTAAAGCTACTACCGATATACATTGGATATTCAATTATTTTTTTTGTATTTTCCTGAGTTGAAAGCCACAAATAAAAAGCATTAATATCTTTTTTATAAATCGGGAAATTAGGATTAAAAGAACATTCCCATGATTTCTTTTCATATGAATACTGAAATAATACATGATTCGTAAAATTATTGACCATTCCATATATTGATAGCAAAGGCCCTTCTAAAAACAGCACTATAATAATACAAAACCCAATAAGATTAGGTATCAGTATCGTTCCATACTGTATTCGACTGATGATCCGTGATGTCTCTATTCGAGATAATAGATGGTCTGTACTGATCGCAACTAACAAATAACTTATTGGAAAAATACATATACTGAATCTTGCAATTTCAAGAGACATATTTATAGAGTCATGCTTCACACTAATTATTGATAGAACATAAAATAAAACAACAAAAAAAAGCATACCACTGAGCAATATTCTTCGTTTACAAAGAAGTACAAATCCCCAGATCAGCATACACATAAAAAGTGCAATATAAAAAGGATTGGCAACACCGCTGAGTAAAGAGAGGACTCCGATAAATGACTCGATAGAAGCATAGTCTTCTGACTTAACCATAGGGAAAGGGCTTAACACTAAAGCTGTACCCAATAATACTGATATTAAAATAAAAACAGACAGTAAGACTATGATAATATGTGCTAATTTTATATGAATTTTTTCATTTTTTCTATTATCAGAACTCAGCCAATATGGGATAATAAATCCAAAAGGGGATAGTACACCGACTAATGCAAAAAGATGAAAATAAACGGATAATGCACCAGAGAAAACATAAGCCACAGCGTATCTGCTACGACCACTTATTATCCAAAAATAAAGAGAGATAATGGAAAAGAAAACCAGAAAACTTGTTGCACCATAAGCTCTTGATTCACGGCTATAAAAAATTAAAAATGGCGAAATTGCAAGTAAAAGGGCAAAAAAGATAGCAACCCGGTTCCCCGCTATTTTTTTTCCAAAAAACGGGAAAATGATAACACACAGCATCCCAAAAACAAGTGGCAGAAATCTCAATACTAATTCTGACCATCCAATAGTATGTAGTAAACAATAAAGATATATATTCATGGGGATACTGTTGGCGCTGAGTCCCCAATGAGTAAGCAAATAAAATAGTGACTTACCGGGTACATAATCTAACGCATGCCATTCATCATCCAGTAATATCTGATACGGAAGATTATAATATCTCAGAATAAAACCGATGAGAATTGCTATCGATAATAATATATAAAAATCGAAACTATTTTTTTTCAATTTTTGTGGCATATAATTATTATTTTCCCTATTCCCCGAAACTTCAGACAATAAATTTTTCTACCATTCCTTTAAGCTGAGAAGCAAGACTATCGAGTTTTTCCGCATTCAGATTTAACTGCGCGCTGCAGTTTGATATTTCAATAGTCGATTGATTGACATCGCCAATTTCTTGAGAAATTTTATTTGAAAATGAAGAACTTTCATTAACATTTCCAGCGATTTCTTTGGTCGTATTTGATTGTTGTTCAACAGAAGCAGCAATCGTAAATACGATTTTATTGACGTCATCAATGATTTCTGAAATCTGGGTGATATTGGTCATGGTATCTTTTGTATTGGTTTGAATGCTTTCAATTTTTGCCTTAATATCATGGGTTGCCTCAGCAGTTTGTCTCGCTAACTCTTTGATTTCATTTGCAACAACGCCAAAACCTTTTCCGGAGTCTCCAGCGCGAGCGGCTTCAATTGTCGCATTTAACGCTAAAATATTGGTTTGTTCAGATATTAATGTAATGGTCTCAGTAACTCTGCCAATTTTTCTAGCTGCTTCACCTAATGCAGCAACACGTCCAGAAGCCGATTTAGACTGAACAACAGCATTTTCAGTAATGATCCGGGCATTTTCAGAATTCTTTGCGATTTCATCAATTGTTGAGGTCATCTGTTCAGCAGACATCGCAATTAAATTCATATTCGAACTCATCTGTTCAGCAGAAGATGCCACGCTGTTTGATTTCGTTGTCATGGCATTGGTCCCATTAGACATATATGAGGCTAATTGAGATAAGTCCGCTGATGATGACGTAAGCATAACTGCTTTTTGAGCAATATCCCGAATCATTGTCTGAAGATTATTGACAAACGAATTAAACCATTTGGCTAATTCTCCTACCTCATCATTCCGATTGATTTCTAATCGTTTGGTAAGGTCTCCTTGTCCTTCTGCAATATCCCGTAACATAACGACGGTGTATTTTAACGGACGAGTTATGAATCGATCAATGATAAACGAAACTAAAGTTAATGCTAATGCAACAACCAATAAAAAAATAAGTAGATTCGTATAGTTTTGTTGTTTTGTTGTGTTGCTAATAGTTAATAATTCATTCTTTAAATCGTCTGTAAATACTTGAGTAAGCAATAACAACCGTTTTTTTAAATAATCAGCCTGATGTGCCAAACGTGATGCTTTATTTTCAACATCTTCAAATTTAGATTTAGATTTACTATCATCATCCGACATTTGTTCAAGATTTTGACTGAGGACTTCATAGATATCCGGTGCGAGTGAACAAAAATCTGAAATATAATATAAAAGATTTTGTACATCATCGATTTTTTTGGGATTTAACCCTTTTAAATCAACAATCTGCTGCAGAGCCATGATACTTTCATTCCCTTTAATTTTTGCAGATTTAATCAGGGTGTTATCACCCATTAATACAATATCATTATACAATTTCATCTGTTCATTAAAAGCATTTAATGCTTGTTCGCTCAATTTAGTAGCTGGAAACAAAGATTCGGATACGTTGTAAAGCTGATATTCAATTTGGCGTCCGAACCAAAAGCCATAGGTCATTGTTGCCAGATAACCACATACCAAAACCGTAAAACACATCCGTATTTTAGTACCGATGGATATAGTCATTATCACTTCCTATTTAGGTTCTATAGACTTTCAGATAAATAATTTCACGGCATTATCGGTCGGAGATATACTAAAATGTATTATCTCCTCCCTCTATCCTTGTGAAATGAATTATCTGAAAGTCTATACTTCTCATGCCTTCATATTTTTTTATCAGGCAAAGTCATTCGCTGATTCTGCAATTTTAAAATGACTGACCATCACTTTAAGATGATCAGCCAACTTTGCAATTTTTTCGGCATTATGATTTAATTGTAAACTATTACTTGACATTTCATTTGAAGAATTATTTACAGACTCAATATCAACAGTAATTTGATAAGAAACTTTTGAACTTTCTAATACTTTCTGAGCAATATTATTGGTTACCGTGGTCTGTTCATCTACTGCTAAAGCTGTTTTCCCAACAATTTGATTGACCGTATCGATTACTGTAGAGATGTCAATAATATTTTTAACTGTATTTTTGGTTGTTTTTTGAATGTTCAGAAGTTTTTGTTTGATGTCATTGGCTGCATTTGCTGTTTGACGAGCAAGTTCCCGAATTTCTTTGGCCACAACTCCAAATCCTTTACCATATTCACCGGCACGGGAAGCTTCAATAGTTGCATTTAAAGCCAAAATATTTGTCTGCTCTGATATCAGCGTAATGGATTCGGTAACTTTATCTACTTTTTGTGTGACTTGACCCAATTCTAATACATCATTCGATGCAGATTTGGCTTCCTGAACTGCCTTGTTTGTAATGATATTGGCTTGTTCTGAATTTTTTGCAATGTCATTGATCGTATTCGACATAGATTGAGCTGCTTGAGCAACGGAGTTCATATTGGTACTAAGCTGTTCGGCTGCGCTTGCTAATTTATGGGCTTTTGAAAAATTTTCATTTGCGTTCGTTAGCATTAAACCTGATAATGAAAACAATTCTTTAGATGCAATCTGAAGCATCATTGAACTGCTTGTAATTTCCCGAATCATGTTTTCCAAATTGTTCATAAATTCATTGAACCATTCAGCAAGTTTCCCAATTTCATCTTGGCTACGGACTTCAAGTCTTTTTGTCAAATCGCCTTTACCTTTTGCAATATCCCGTAACATAAACACTGTTTGTTTTAATGGATAGGTTATAAATCGATAAATAATAAAAAGAACCAACAATATTGAAAAAAAGGTAATAAAAAAAAATACATGCATATTGATATATCGATGCTGTTTGCTGGTATTCGTAACCCCATAAATAGATTTTTTCAGATCATTTATAAAAAAATCTCTAAAATAAGTCAGTTGTTGTTCAATTTGTACGGATTGCTTGGATAGTAATGTGACCTGTTTTCGTAAAAGAAGATGTTTTGGATCATTTTTCCCTTCTTCCATTGCTTCCAAATCAGTGATTAATACAAGGTATGTTTCTTCTGCAGATTTACAAAATCCTTTCACTTGGTTATGTAATATTTGAATTTGTTGAATGCTTTGAGGTTCTAATTCAGATAACTCGATAATATTCTTTAAGGCAAGCATCACTTGCTTGCCTCTTTCTCCAGCCTGAGTCAATCTTTCTTCATCACCCACAACAATTGCATCTTCGTAGAGTTTAATTTGTTCTTTAAAGTTTGATAATGCCAATTGACTTTCAGAAGTAGCCGGGAATAAAAATTCAGATACATAATGTAACTTGATTTCAGTATGTTCGCCCCCAAAAAAAACAATAATCATTGAAAAAAAATATCCGCACAGCAGTAAAAGCATACTACATAGTATTTTCAGGCCTATACTTAGAGAACCCCACATGTTGTCTTATCCTAATATATTTCAAGCATGGACACTCGTTAAAAATGCATTGAAATACCAACTAAAATTCTTCGACGAATATTGGAGGTATCCAAAGGATAATCATCGTATCCATGATTTAAAAGATTATTAACTGATAAAAAAAGTTCAGATGTCGCATTAGACATGATACTTGATAAAGGCATTTCATATCCTAATCGAAGATTAACAACAACATAACTATCTGCTTTCCCGCCAGCATGTGTATTTCCATGTTCAGTATTGATCCATGCATATTCGCGCCATTGACTTTCAGACTGAAAATGCATGGAAAGGGTATATGACCATCGTTGATAAACATTGCCTTTGAGTCTAATATTCGCCATATGTTTAGGAGTCATTATTAATAATTGTCTATTTTTAGGATCAAGTGATTTTTGGTTCACATAAGAATAATTCATCAGAGCTGTCAGATTTTTTGAAAACTGATACTTGATTTCATATTCTGTTCCTAATTGTTCTGCATCACCTATATTCATAAAAGGAAGAGAAACCATCATGCCAGCAACATCTGGATCATAATTCATATGTATTGGAATAAAATAGATAAAGTCATTTATTTTAGAATAAAATACAGTGGTTTCCATAAATAACTTTTCTGTTAGTGAGCATATATACGCCAACTCAACTGTACTTGCTTTTTCTGGATTATTATCTTCCTGACCATAAACATGCAGGTATATATTGCTTCCTTTTTCTTTTTCAGTAATACTATTATAGAAGTTTTCAACAAAATCTGGCTTTCGATAAGACGTTCCCCACATCAACCGAAAATGATTATGTGTTGTCAAGGCATATTGCATAGACAGTCGATGAGAAAATACTGGATCAATATTAGAATTCCGATCACATCGAATACCACCATTAATGTTGACTACATCTGAAGCACGAAACGTATTATCAATGAATGCTCCAGCAGCGTTATTGGTATGTTTGCCTCCAATGGATTTACCTTCAACCGTTTCCTGTGCCCCATTAAACCCAAAAACATAAGTGTTTCTATGTAACAAAGTTCCTGAATATTGACATTCTATGCCACTCCGATTCTCTTTGAAAAATAAATATTTTTTCCCAAAGTACCATCCACTATTTTTATCACTTCCATTCGTAAATGCTTTTATACTCAATTCAGGAACTGTGGACGAATATTCTACAACTGCTGTATAGTAATTATTTTTCCCAAAATCGACAGGCCCTGTGCTTTCATTCAACGAATCAAAATTTTTATTATCAATAATACTTCCAAAAAAATTAAGTTGTGATTGGTTGGGGAGATTATAGGTTATGGAAGAATTGACTTTCGCTTGTTTTAATTCAGGATCAGATAGCCATGCAATATAGTCTTCATTGGTTGATTGAAGCCATTCACATGAAACCCGGTATAAAAGATCATCCGATTTCCCTCCATACATATAATTCCCAATGATCGTTTTGTCTTCCCCAGTGGTTAATGAAAAATAATTTCCACGCGTTTTATTGATTGGACTTCGAATCACATTAATGACACCGAACATGGCATTTGAACCATATAATGAAGATCCCGGCCCTCGCAATACTTCAATCCTATCAATCTCTTGCAATGAAATTGGCATTACAGAAAAAACAGGGATATTATATACCTGATGAGCCCAAGGCAATCCATCAATTAAAAAAACAATCTTATTGGCGGGGAGCTTAAAAAAACCGCGAATACCGCCAGCAAGCATATAATTAGAACTTGTATAACCGAAATGTAATCCGGGCAGGATATTTAATGCTTCTGGAATTTGAATGGCACCTGATTGAATAATATCATCATGGGTTAAAACACTCATGGATACAGGAGCATCCATAATTTTTTGTTCTTTTCTTGATGCAGTATATACTGTCATTTCTTCATGAACATATTTGAGGTAGTCATCCAAACTTGTATCAGATTCCAGACCCGTTTCAATTTCTTGCGCATAACTCAATACTATTACCATAAAAAACGAAACCAATAAACAGATCAAATTTCGTATGATCCGAAATAGCTGCATATAAGCTCCTTATTTCAGTTTTTAGTTAGGGATTTGTCATTGTTGCTATTTACGCACTAATTGCATAATTCGTTGAGCGATATTTGCTAATCCAATAACTTCATCTGCTTCATTTGCTTGTGAGACTGCTCCCGGCATTCCCCAAATTAAACTTGATTTTTCATCCTGTACAAGTGAATATCCGCCTTTGCGTCGTATCTCAATAACCCCTGCTAAACCATCATTTCCCATTCCTGTAAGAATGACCGATAACACGTTAGCACCATAATTTAATGCAATAGAACGAAACAGCACATCAACTGCTGGACGACAACTATTCACCGGTGGGGTATCTGATAAGCCTAACCGTTTCTTCCCATCTTTACCAGCACGGACAAGCATATGATGCCCACCCGGCGCAATATACATAATCCCTGATTCAATTTCCTGATCATCAGCTCCTTCTACAACGTTAATCGCTGACATTTTACTGATCTGTTCAGCAAGCGATGCTGTAAATAGAGGTGGCATGTGTTGAACGGTTAATATTGGCACCGGAAAAGGAGCTTCCAATTTTGGAATAATTTCCATCAGAGCATTAGGTCCACCGGTTGATACGCCAATAGCAACAACATCAACTCGAGCTGGACGCCGGATAATTTGGGGTTTAAATAATGATGCTGAAGAAGAAAGATCCCGGGATTCAACAGGAGTTGAAAGTAATCTTGGTTCTTCTTGAATTCTTGTTTGAAAAGGCTTTTCATTCTTTTCAATGATCCGTTCGGATAGATTTGAATTTTGCTGAATACGTCGTGTGTACTTCCTGCTTGTTGCTATAGAAAACAATGTAACCAACAAAGAACGCAATTCAGATACACTATCTTCAATCGACGTTGTTTTAGGTTTAGAAATAAAATCCAATGCACCAGCTCTAAGCGCATTAATCGTTCGGCTTGCTGTTTCACTATTAATACCGCTAATCATGATAACTTCAATTTGAGGATAATCTTTTTTGATGATATTTAATGTTGCAAGCCCATTCATCACAGGCATATCCACATCTAACAAGACAATATCAGGTTTAGTCAGCTCAATTTTGGCAAGACATATTTTCCCATTAGGCGCTGTCCCAATCAATTCAGCGCCTTTTATTGAATTAACGACACTGCTTAGTATTTGCCTATAGGTTACAGAATCATCCACTACAAGAACCTTCAACGATTCAGACATAATACCCCACTGTTTAATTTATTGAATTCGATACATCAATCGCTTGCATCACCATATCAAGTAAGCCCACAATATTCAAAAGAATGACGAGTTGATCATTACGCTTAATAATACCTCGAATTAGTGTGTGGTCCATCTCTCCCAAATTGGATGGTGGAGATAGAATGTCTTCATCTTTAACTTCAATTACATCATCCATTGTGTCAATCAGTAATCCGACGATATCTTCCCCAATATCAACATGTTCAATAAGATTATGTTGCTTAAAACGAATAATTTCTTCTTCTGTTTTTAAAATTAACAATCGACAAAGACTAACATCCTGTATCGGTTGTCGTTTTAAACATACATTTAAGTCAATAATGGTTACCACTCGTCCCCTAAGGTTCATTAATCCTTTTAATAGGTTTGGAGCACCGGGAATAGGGGTAATGGACATCTGTCGATAGACTTCTTTTACAAGCAATATGTCAATCCCCAATAACGTCTTCCCCAAAAAAAAGGTCGCAATTTGCCTAACCATACTTAAAAACCCTCTATCTTCTTGCTATTGCTCTAAATCTTAATCAAAAAAATGAGCGAACCAGTATCTGAGATTAAGAGCAATGGTAATATAATCTGGTAAATTGATATTCGAAAATTTCTAGTGAGATAATATAGTGCTTAGTTTTTCTAATAATCTCATTTTATTAAATTTCGCTTCCCATGCATTAAAACCTGCGTCTAACCCTTTCTGTACCAAAGATTCATCTTCCAAGGAAGTAACTGCCATCACAGGTAAACGTTTATAACGATCATCCTCACGAATACGACGTATCACTTCCCAACCATCCATTTGTGGCATGACGATATCCAGCAATACGCCATTAACCTGATTGGATTCAAGAAGTTGTAATGCTTTTAAACCATTTTCTGCTTCAACGACGTCATATCCCGCAGAGATTAAATATTCACGTTCAATCATTCTAAAAAAAGGGGTATCATCTACCAAGAGAATTTTCGCTTTTTTAGTTATATTCCAACAATCTATTTTATCAGTTGCATACCACTCAGGAGCAGCAAGTTCAAAAAGTCGATACATATCAGGAATCAATGTAATCTTTCCCTCAAGAATGGCTGAACCAAAAATACCGGGCGCGGCAATAGATAAAGGATCTAATTCAACGACCGTTTCTAGTGTTGAGATCACTTGGTGAAATACAATTCCCATGGGTTGTTTCATCCGTTTGGGAATAATGACACCAATTGTATCCTCATTTGACCGATCGGGGCTATTGACTGGAAGATAATCTTCCAGAAAAATTAAGCGTAATTTTTTATTCTGATATTGAATAAATTGTCTATCCTTAATACGTTCAATACTTGAAGCTGGAACCATTTCGATGCGCGCAAACAATTCAAGCGGCAATGCAAAACGCTCTGATGTTTTGTTATCAAAAATCAACAGCGATTGTTTGTCTTGAGCGTATTGTTGAATTGCTGCCTTAGTATCAAGTTGTATTTTAGATGTATCCAGATGATGCAGAGCAGACTTTTCAAAAATGCCTGCCACATCAAGAATTAATGATACAGTTCCATCGCCCATGATACTTACGCCTGAGAAACACTTCATTCGTTTGATATATCGAGGGAGAGGCTTAACTACAATTTCTTCAATGCTTTCAACCACATCAACCATTAAGCCAAATTGAGAATTTCCATGTTTAAGAACTAAAATGCGCAAGGGTTCTTCAATCTTCTGTTCCAAAATGGTTTCAGACTTTGGATGTTCAAATCCAATGACTGATTTTAGATCAATAAGAGGCAACAGTAACTCTCTTAGCCGTAACACTAAACAATTTTGAATAATATTGATACGACTTTTAACTTCTTCCGGTTTCACACGTACCAGTTCAGCAATATTTGATTCTGGGACAATGAAGGACTGATTCGATGTTTGAATAACCAAACCAGAGACAATTGCAAGAGTTAAAGGCAAAATGAGACTAATCTGTGTTCCTTGACCTAAATTGCTTTCAATATCAACAACACCGCCTACTTGCTGGATATTGGTAAGCACAACATCCATGCCTACACCTCTTCCACTAATTGCCGTTACCTCTTGAGCGGTTGAAAAACCCGGCTTAAATATCAATCTCATAATTTCTTTTTGAGGCATTAATGAAAGTTGTTCTCTGCTAATGATTCCTTTTTCTATAGCTTTTTTCCCGAGGATTTCTGTATTAAGACCTTTTCCATCATCAATGATTTCTATATGCACATGCCCAGCCTGATGAAACGCTTTAATTTCAATCACTCCCTGACGTTGTTTTCCTATCGATTCTCTTACCTCTGGAGTTTCAATTCCATGATCAATACTGTTACGTACTAAATGAGTCATTGGATCAGATAAACATTCAATGATGCTCTTATCTAACTCAACATCTTCGCCATATGTAACCAGCCGGATATCTTTATTCAGATGTTTTGCAAGGTCCCGTACAATTCGATGAAATTTTCCAAATAAATTCGATAAAGGCTGCATCCTCATCTGCATTATTTTTTCCTGCATTTCACTTGTTATTCTACTGATATGCTGAATGACAGGATTTAAGCCTTGAGTTTGTTTGATCAAAGGCAAACTAATCTGCATTAATTGATTTCTGCCTAATACAAGTTCACCAGCTAAGTTCACCAATTCATTTAAAAAATTCACACTAACCCGTATCTTTTCATCTGGCTGTACTTGACGAAAATTTTTTTCTTTGGGTAAACTTTGTTGTATTTGTGAATCGTTTTCTGTTGTTACTATTGCATTATGTATTATCTCTTTTTGAATACCATTTGAATCGTTTGAATCCGATGGTTGTGGGGTAGTGATCGGCTCAGGAATGGTATCAATTACTTGTGAATTTGGTTTTTGATAACGTGGTATCTTCTTATATAGATCAAATTTGCCATTCATCTGACATTCATTACGAATATCCTGAATATCGAGAACCGTAAAACGCGATTCAGGCAAATCCAACGCAAGAGGAATAATACTGGGTTCGATAATACTTGCATATATAAAATAAAAGGTTAATTCTTTTGATAAGCAATCTTTCAGGCCAGAAATAGGTGTTATATCTAACACACCATCTAAATAAATACCGGTTGACTCCATTTTATTAATAAAAGCCAATGGCAATATTCCTTGATTCATGAAATCCGAGTTCAGTTGAACAGTTACAAGATACAAATATTGGCCTTTATCAATATAACTCATCAATTCTTCTTCAGATAATTCACAAATTGTGACTTTTGGTTTTTTTATTTTTTTGGGTTTAACAATTTTTTTGGGTTTTTCTTCTTTATTGTCTATTAAGGATTTTAATTCGTTCCGTATGGAAGTTGTGTCAATGGATTCACTTTCATTCAGATTATTCATCATTGAGGTTAACATATCAACTCCAGAAAGGAGCCCATCGATCATTTCAGGTGTTGGGTCGATTCTTTTATCTCGTAATAAAGATAATAAATTCTCCATTACATGTGATAAATCACCAACATTCTTAAAACCTAAAAAACCTGCCGCACCTTTAATACTATGAACGGCCCGAAATACTCTATTGATGACTTCTGAATCTACGTTACTGCCATTTTTTTCGATATCTAAAAGATCAGGTTCAATCGACTGTAAGTGCTCCTGCGCTTCTTCAATAAAACTTTGGATGAGTTCTGATTGATCCATATATTTAATTCTCCTTAATTTCTAACTGGTAAACAGTTTAGAAAGTCGGAAAAAATTGCTTATTTTTTGAAATTCTTCTCCAAATTGAACAATTTTAAATTGTTTTGATAACGCTTCCATCTCTCTAACAATTCCAATAATCAAATTTATTCCTCGAATATCTATGCTTCTTACTGGAGATACATCGAGAATTACTTCTGAAATGGATGATTCTTTTTTAAGTCGATCAATTAGAAAATCTCGACAAATTTGAACATAATCAGAAACAAGATTATGTTCCACATAAAAACATAAGGTATTCTCTTTTATTTCTGCTCTCATGTATTCTCCAACACCAAAGGAAACTTGATCACTTCTCTGTAATAATAACAAAAGACACTACTATATTTTGACAAATAAGTCATAATACAAATAAAAGTCAAGATATAGACATGTGTAATTGAACACGATTATCGGTTTGTCGTTTCGGCCAATTGTTGAAGCTATGAACGGCTCTAATAGGGATAGGTTAAACAAGTGTAGCCTTGACACCCGGGGGAAGACCTTTTCGGTATGGATTACATTCAAGCGCTTTTTGAATTACTATACCTAACTGTTGAAAAATCATCGGCCATCCGTCTGTTGGATTTATCTCATTTGCTATGTGTCCCCGAATATGAACAACAAGACTTGCACTTAATCCTTGACAGAATCCATCTAAAAAATCATCCATATCTTCAGAAAATAATACATCCAATACCTGATGACCTATTACAAAATACTTTTTAAACTCATCCAAAGAATTTCTAAATGGTATGAATTTTAAAAATTTTCTACCTTCAATACTCAAAGCAAGGCAAATAGGTTGATCATCTGTTTGTAAACTCGTACCACACCCCTGAATACCATAATGAATCATGCGTAGCAGGACGATTTCTTTTAATGTCCGTCCAAGCAAAATTCCTACATCCTCAAAAACAACATGACTTGAACTCAATTTTGTTGACGTAAATTCAATACCAATAAAACAATCACATTCTTTAGCAACCCTACTTAAGAGCTGAGAAAATGGATCAATTTGAATTGAATCTGAAACAGAAAACTGACAATTCGCTTGAGCTGGTTTAGAAAAATCGATGTTTACCTTCACATCACTTTCGGCTGTCTTTCGTGATAGTTCAGCTTTCATACATGATCGGTAATGAACAGAAATGTCTCCCAAACAGGGTAACTCTTCATAATAATCATCTAAAATAAGCTGATTAGTTACTGGGGTAAACATTTGGCTAAGAGCAATTCCTAAACCCCGAAAAATGCTTTCCCAAGTATGATGCGGATCTTCAACACTGCAAACGAGAATATGAATATCTGATTTTAATGCTTGGGATAGGCCATCAAGTAAAACCACCAGAGGTTTTCCTGAATGGAGTTGTTCGCAACGAAGTGATAAAAACCATTGTATATCATATTCTGGAATAATGTTAAGATAACATTTTGGGAAATTGGATCGTTTTATCCGAATTTCTGCACTGCCATCATCAATAATACCCATTGCCATAGTATGATCTTGATACGAACCAAACGCATGAATCTGCTCTCCAATTAATCTGCCTAATAAAAACCAATCATTATTGTAAAAGTTCAAATTAATGCTCAGTCCCATACGCCAAGCGATATGTTCTATCATGTGACTGATAAAATCATTTGCTGTTAGGAGTTGTTTTTGAGTAACATTCCCAAATGTAAGATCACTATGCATGGGTAAAAATTCTAAATAAACACAATTTGCAAAGCCTGATGTTTCTAAGGTTGAAAAATCAGCACCGCCAGTGGCAACTCCAATCGTAAAGCATTCTGCTCTACAACCTGCTTCAGCGCCAACAATACTGTCTTCAACAACAACACAGTTTTTGGGAGATACTGAAAGTGTTTTGGCTGTATACAGATACATATCTGGAGCGGGTTTTTTGGCGAGTTCATACAAATCATTGCCAATACAGGCATCAAACCAATGAATAATATTGGCATGTTCTAAAATGAGTTTTAAACTTTGAGTTGGATTATTTGAAACAACGGCTGTTTTGATGGATAGTCTTTTCAAATCCGTTAATATCTCAAGAATTCCAGAATTTAACTGAAAAACTTCAGATGTTCTTGCATGTTCATAGTTAGCCAGTAATTGTTTCAACAGGTCTGTTTCAATGATGATTCTGTATGTTTCTTTCACATGAACTGCAATGAAGTCCCAAAAATCTTTTGGATCATAGGCAAATATCGAACGGATATATGTTCTTGAAAGTGTAATATCGGGACTGACATAGCGGTGAATGAGTTGATTGCTGACGACTACATCAAGACCTAGGGTATCCAGTAATACCCCATCCATATCCCAAAGAACAGCTTTTGTCTGATCAGGTATAGATAACCGATTGGCTATAAGCATAATTCCTCATGTGCATCCAAAATTTATAACCAGTTAAAATGGCATACCGTCATCTTTTGGTAAGGGGAATGGCATTGATGAATGATAATCCGAAGGCTCTTCCTGAATGAATTGGTTGGTAGTATTCATGCTTCTTTCTTGAAATTTGTTTGTAGGAGCAGTTTCAGTACGTTGAGAACTGGGGCTTAAAAATTGGACATTATTGGCAACAATTTCAGATATGGATTGCTGTGCGCCATCTTTTTCATAAGTTCGGCTTTGGAAACGTCCTTCAACATACAATAGCCTTCCTTTTGATACCCAATTACCACATATTTCTCCTAATTTACCGAATGCAACAACACGATGCCAATCGGTTTTTTCTTTTTTTTCTCCGGTTTGTTTGTCCACCCATTCATCTGATGTAGCTATTGGAAAATTAGGAGAAATATGTGGTA
>PDZT01000381.1 GCA_002753105.1 Deltaproteobacteria bacterium YD0425bin50
ACAAAATTTCGACCTGTTGCGCCAGTATCATATCCGCCATGACCCGGATCAATAACGACACAATAGGGTTTATCGGTGATACTATGGGTTACATCAATATTGTGAAACATCAGCAAAATACATAAGAAAAAAAAGAAAAAAAGAGTTTTCATAATACAATCCATGTGTGTTTTTTTAATTAATCATTTTTGAAAATATCAAAATGACTTGACAGTTTTTATATGAACGATTAAAAAAAGAAGTTTTATAATATTTCTTTTTTGTCCAATTCGTCAAGATGAATGCAGTGTAAAAGTGAAAGGATAGATATGCAAGTGAGTGTTCAGGTTGAAGATGTTAGCAGTATAAAAAAAGTATTGCATATTGTGGTGCCTCAGGAAAAAGTCAATTCAGAATTGAATAACGCATACGATAATCTGAAAAAAACTTCTAAAATTAAAGGATTTAGACCCGGGAAAACCCCTCGTGCTGTTCTTGAAAGCATGTTTGAAAAACAGGTTCATGCTGAAGTTGTTCCCAAATTAATCGAAGATTCATATTGGGATGCCATCAAGGAAACAGGGTTTCATGCTGTGGGAATTCCAGAAATTGATCCTGCAGAGCTTAAACCCAATTCCCCTTACGAGTATAAAGCCAAGATTGAAATTAATCCTATTATCCCGCATATTGACTTTAAAGGTCTGTCATTAACGAAAAACAAATATCATGTTTCTGAAGAAGAATTAGATGCACAGATTGGCATGCATAGAAAACGCATGGGAATACAAAAAGTATCTGATTCAGAGTATTCTTTGAAAATGGGAGATTGGGTTCATATGCAATTAAGTGCAACTGCAGATGAAAAACCCATTGAAAATATGGCCAATTTGAATAATCATTTATTTAAAGTTGGCGAAGCGGAGGTGCTTAAGGATATATGGCCAGAATTGATCGGACTTCGCGTCAATGAAGAAAAGGACTTTGCCATATCGTTTGGATCAGACCATCCAGAACCGATGTTTTGCAATAAAACCATTTCTTTTCATGTTAAAATCATAGAAATCAGAATTGAGACATTACCTGAACTCGATGACGCATTTGCCATCTCATTGGGATTTCAATCTGTCGATGTTTTGCGGAATTATATCAGGGATGATTTACAGCATCGATATAACTATCGTGCTGAACAGGAACTGTATGAAGACATGTATAGATTACTGTTGACTCCCCTTAATTTTGAAGTCCCGGAGGCGATGGTTCATGCTGAAATGCAAGGCATATTGGCGGAAATAAAAGAATCGTATGAACAAAACAATTTACCCATAGATGAATTTGAAAAAAATAAAAAAGAATTTTCAAATAAATATCGAGACATTGCTATTGGAAAAGCAAGACGGGTTTTGTTAATAGATACAATTATTTCTCAAGAAAAATTAGCATTAAACGATGATGATATTGAGCAAGGATTAAAATTTGCAGCCGCTAGTCAACGACAAACTGTTGCAGTTTTAAAACAACATTATCAAAAAAATAAAGATCAGTTTGATTATTTTAAACAAGCATTACTTGAAAAAAAGGCGATTGATCTTATTTTGAGTTATAGTAAAATTGAAGAAGTTGAACCCAATGAATCACATGCTTAACACTGTCAATAAAAAGGAGAATTCGAGTGTCACTTATTCCTATGGTCATTGATCAAACAAGTCGGGGAGAAAGAGCTTATGATATCTATTCAAGACTCTTAAAGGATAGAATAATTTTTTTAGGTTATCCTATAACAGATGAAATCGCTAATATTTTGGTAGCTCAGTTGCTTTTTCTAGAATCTGAAGACCCTGACAAAGATATTAATTTTTATATTAATTCTCCCGGAGGGTCTGTTACAGCAGGAATGGCTGTATATGATACAATGCAGTATATAAAACCCGAGATTACAACAGTATGTATAGGGCAAGCTGCAAGTATGGGTGCACTTTTACTGACTGCAGGTTCAAAAAATAAACGCTATTCGTTACCAAATGCGAGAATTATGATTCATCAACCTATGGGCGGTGTTCATGGACAAGCCTCTGATATTCATATTCAGGCTAAAGAGATACTTCGAATGAAAGAAGTGATCAATCAATTGCTTTCATTTCATACCGGAAACGATATCAATCAAATCCAAAAAGATACAGATCGGGATTTTTTTATGTCTGGAGAAGAAGCGAAGAAGTATGGACTTATTGATCATGTAATCGCCAATCGAAAAGATTTAGATGTCATAGCAAAATTAGAACCACTACTGGACAAATCCAAAAAATAACCCGTTTTTTGTTTAATCATAACCTTAACTCTTATCAATACATCAGGAAAAATGATCAATATATCAAAAATATTTAAACAAGATGCTTCAGGTTCTCCGAGGTTGATTCTGCCTTTATTACCATTGCGCGATATTGTTGTATTTCCTCATATGGTTGTTCCATTATTTGTTGGACGTGCAAAATCAGTAAATGCGTTAGCAGACGCCATGAATAGAGACAAATGTGTATTTTTAGCAACACAGAACAAACCGGGAATTGATAATCCACGCGAAAGAGATATCAACAGAGTCGGTACCATTGGTAATGTTTTACAATTACTTCGGTTGCCTGATAATACTGTGAAATCCTTGGTAGAAGGAAAAAGTCGGGGAAGAATTATTAGTTTCAAAACAGAAGAACAATTTTTTCAGGTTGAAGTTGAGCCGATTATTGAACAATCTGTTATTGAAGTCGAATCAGATGCTCTTGTACGTGCGGTATTGGATGAGTTTAAGGAATATGCAAAAGTAAATAAGAATATTTCAAAAGAATTAATAAATACGATTTCCGCTATTGTAAACCCTTCTCAACTCTGTGATACGATTGCATCCCATTTTGGATTTAAAATTCCTGATAAGCAAAAATTGCTTGAAATGCCAGTCTTAACGAATAGGCTTGCTCTGCTTATCAAGTTAATTCGGAATGAAGTGGAGATATTTTCGGTAGGCCAAAAAATTAAAGGCCGTGTTCGAAGTCAGATTGAAAAATCTCAGAAAAATTATTATTTAAGTGAACAGATGCGTGCTATAAAAAAAGAACTTGGCACGGACGAGATAGGAAACGATGAGATCAAGGAACTTCAAAAAAAGATAAAACGTAAAAAAATGCCCAAAGAGGTTGTCGCAAAAGTTAAATATGAATTCGAAAAACTGAAGATGATGGCGCCAATGTCTTCAGAAGCTACAGTTGTTCGAAATTATATCGATTGGCTCATTAGTATGCCTTGGTATGATCAAGTAAAACTCAACCATAATTTAGATAAAGCTGAAAAAATTCTGAATGAAGATCATTATGGGTTAGAAAAACCAAAAGAACGAATTTTAGAATTTTTAGCGGTGCAAATATTGGTAAAAAAAATTCGAGGGCCAATATTATGTTTTGTAGGCCCACCGGGTGTTGGAAAAACCTCTTTAGCGAAGTCTGTTGCAAGGGCAACGGGTCGAAAGTTTGTACGCATTTCCTTAGGTGGTGTACGAGATGAAGCTGAAATTCGAGGGCATCGTCGTACCTATATTGGTGCAATGCCCGGAAAGATTATTCAAAGTATAAAAAAAGTAAGTGTGAATAATCCCGTATTCTGTCTTGATGAAGTTGATAAAATGAGTACGGATTTTCGAGGTGATCCCTCATCTGCATTATTGGAAGTGCTTGATCCCGAACAGAATAGTGCCTTTAATGATCATTACCTGGACGTTGATGTTGATCTTTCTGATATTCTTTTTATCACCACGGCAAATATGTTACAAGACATTCCATTGCCTTTGCAAGACCGGATGGAAATTATTCGAATTCCCGGATATACAGAATATGAAAAATTTGAAATTGCAAAAAATTTTATTATTCCAAAGCAAATCAAAAGTAATGGACTTGAACAAACAAAGCTATACTTTTCAAAAAAAGCAATTATGTCGATCATTCAACACTATACACGTGAAGCCGGGGTAAGAAATTTAGAAAGAGAAATTGCAACGTC
>PDZT01000382.1 GCA_002753105.1 Deltaproteobacteria bacterium YD0425bin50
CCAAAGAACCGCTCAGGGCTGGCATGACTCGCTGGTGTGATATGTTTACCCCGCGACAGCTTTTAGGGCATGTTACATTACTTGAAGAACTGAATCGCCTGAAACCGGAAATACTCAATGAATTGGGTGAAGATAAAGGCCGGGCGGTTGTAACGTATTTGCAATTTGCGATTGATAAAGGCGTTGATTATAATTCTCGACTTACTACATGGGAAAATACACGAAGTATTGTTAAACATGTATTTGCACGACATGATTTTGCATTAACATGGACATTTGGTGAAATGATTTTTTCAGGAGACAATTCTGGTTTTGCATGGACTTTATCACAAATTAAGATCGGAAGAGAGGGAATGGCGGAATTGCTTCAACAAACGGCAAACTCCCCATCCCAATCTCCCCCGCTGGGTGAGGAGCGTAAACGATTAACCATTTTGAATGGTACGGCTGCGCATATATCAACGATTCAAAATGATTCGGTTGATTTCATCTGTATGGATCCGCCGTATTATAATAATGTGCAGTATGCTGAATTATCCGATTATTTTTACGTTTGGCAAAAACGAACCTTACAGGATTTATACCCTGACTATTTTAATCGCCGTTTAACCAATAAACAAGATGAAGCGGTAGCCAATCCGGACCGTGACGGAAATGCGAATCAGGCTAAGATCGCTTATGAAAAAATGATGGGTGAAATTTTTTTCGAGTGCCGAAGAGTGGTTAAAGAAAACGGAATGATGACATTGATGTTTACGCATAAAAGTCAGGAAGCATGGGAGACGTTAACGCGATCTTTAATTGAAAAGGGCTGGATCATAACTTCTTCGCTTCCGGTTGAAGCTGAAAGTGGACATTCAATTCATTTGAAGGACAAAGCCGGCGCAATGAGCACGGTATTTCTTTCCTGCCGCAAGCGACTTGGTGAATCCAACGAACCAGCGTACTGGACAGGTTTTGGGGGAAGCGGCGTTCAACAGCGGATTCGTGAAGCAGTACGACAAGGACTGGAAGAATTTAAACTGTTAAAACTGAATCCAGTGGATGAAATGGTGGCCAGTTATGGGAGAGCATTACGCGTATTATCTGAGCAATGGCCTGTTTTAGATGGCAATGAAACCGTTGGTCCGATTCGCGCTATGAATGAAGCCAGCCGTGTGGTTGCTGAACATCAGATTCAAAAAACCACGCATGGCCAGTTAAAGGTTGAAGACCTTGCGCCAGAAGCGGCCATGGCGTTAACGCTCTATGGTATTTATGGATTAAGCGAATTTCCGTTTGATGAAGCGCTCAATTTATCGCGGTCGCTCAATATACGGCTTGAAACCAAAACCGGAGGCTACGAAGCATCGGATCGGTTTATTGGCATGAACACCCAAACCAGCTCAGGCAAACAAACCCAAACTGCATCAG
Source organism: Deltaproteobacteria bacterium YD0425bin50 (assembly GCA_002753105.1). Lineage (GTDB taxonomy): Bacteria > Desulfobacterota > Desulfobacteria > Desulfobacterales > YD0425bin50 > YD0425bin50. Next base: position 1,414 of record PDZT01000382.1, read on the forward strand.
CAGGCGAAAAAGGATTTCATGCGCCGTTGGTTCGTAAAGGCTCAAAACTGCGCTTGGCGCTTCCTGAAGAACGCAATACCCGTCGCTTAGAAAATCCCCAAACAGAATGGGATATTCTGCACGGCCTTATTATGGAATTCCGCAAAGGCGATATCCCTGTTGCCCGTTCTTATTTGGCACGACATGCTCAGACAAAAGAGACGTTCATCCGGAACTTATTGATCGTCTGGATGACTGAAATGCCGGATGAAAAATTACGAAAAGAAGCGCATGCGCTGATTTTTGGACTGTGATTTTTTGTCTGAATTGTGGTTCGTGTGATTTATGTGATTTTTTGTCTGAACTGTGATTCGTGTGATTTTTGTGATTTTTTGTCTGAACTATGATTCGTGTGATTTATGTGATTATGATGATTAATATAGTAATAATAATCATAAAAATCATACAAATCACAGTTAAAGACAAAGAATCATAAAAATCACAAAAATCACACGAATCACAGTTCAAGACAAAGAATCATAATAATCATAGAAATCAGACGAATCACAGTTCAAGACAAAATACTCATAATAATCACAAAAATCACACGAATCACAGTTCAAGACAAAAAATCAGACGAATCACAGTTCAGACAAAAACACAAATCAACACGGATCAATAGTCAATGAAAACCTTCAAATCCCACCCATGGAATTATACGTATAAAACATCCTCTTTAGGGATGAATGGCAAGCCCGTAGATATTCTACATGATTTTTACATCCCAGCACTTAGATTAAGCATTCGGTATGATCGAGTTGTTGGATATTTCCGATCCACTTCGTTAGCCGCGGCATCGCAAGGTTTTTCTGCATTTACGGATTCTCAAGGCAAAATGCGGCTGGTTGTTGGCGCGGATTTAATGAAAGAAGACACAGAAGCCATTCTTAAAGGCGATTCCCAACGGCTGGCTGACAAACTCAATGAACAATTGGGCGAACCTGAAACGTGGCCAGTTGACGTGAGTCGCGGTGTAGAACTGCTTTGTTGGATGGTGGCGCATGGATATTTGGAAGTGCGCGTGGCGTTTCGGGTATTTAAACACACAACCCAACCCATTTCCTTTACATCCACTGAAGATGGTTATGTCCATGAAAAATGGGCAATTTTTACAGATGAAGAAGGAAATCGGTTATATATTTCAGGGTCTTTGAATGAGTCGCATACCGCGCTTGTGAAAAATGCTGAAAATATCGACGTTCATGCAGACTGGTGGAGCGAAATTGAAAAAAAACGGGCAGATGAAGCTGAAATGAGTTTTGAAAATATCTGGAATGATCAATCGCCCTATCTGAAAGTCATGACCTTGCCCGAAGCAGTGCAACAAAGGTTGATTCACTATGGTCAGCAGGTTTCGTATCCAATGGAAATTGATGGCACCACAGGATATCAACAAAGCGTTCATCCGCCGTCAAGTCTTGAAAGACTGAAATTCGCGTTGATTAAAGATGGGCCGCTATTGCCCGGCGGGCGTTATGTGGGTATGGAAACCGCGGCTGTCAAACCGTGGCCTCATCAATACATGGTGGCACTACGGTTGATTGAAACATGGCCTTACAGTTATTTGCTCTGTGATGAGGTTGGTTTGGGAAAGACGATTGAAGCCGGTTTAGCGATTCGCTCTTTATACTTATCGGGTTTGGTCAAACGGGTTTTAATTGCTTCGCCTGCAAGTCTTACCAGACAATGGCAGCGGGAAATGGCTTCAAAATTTTTTCTGCCATTTGCAAAAGCCATGAGCGGCTCACTTATAAAACATGACTATGTGTTTCCGGTTGAAGAAACCCGTTCGGCTATTGGACTGTATCAGCCCAATTTATGTATTGTATCCACCGGGCTGATGAGTCGCAAAGAGCGTCAACATGAAATCGCTTCATGTGAACCATTTGACATTACGCTGATTGATGAAGCGCACTATGCAAGGCGAAAAAATCCCAAAAACGGCACACGGCTTCAACCGCAATTTGGAAATCTGTATAAAACCATCAGCAATGCGTTAAGGAGCAAAACCGAATCCCTATGGCTTGCAACAGCAACGCCCATGCAGATGGACTGGATTGAAGTGTTTGATTTATTGACGCTGACCCATCGGGTTGGCGCATTTCAACATGATCCATCGCTGACATGGCATTATTATGAAAATTTAAGCACATTGGTCAGAGGCGAGAATATCCATCCGCAGCAATGGGAATTTTTAAGACAGGCAATTGTAAGCCTCACGTATCAAGACCCTTTTTTAAAAACGTATATTGATGAGGCAGTGATCGACAGCCGTATCCGCAATGCGGTTGAACAGTGGTTAAACAGAGAACGAATACCCAAAGGAAATGACAAAAAGCATATCCAAAAACTGATATTTTCAGCCGCTCCGCTGTCCAGAGTCATGCTCAGACATACCCGTTCGTTACTTACGCTTTATAAAGAAAAAGGCCAGCTCACTGAAAATTTAGCGAAACGAGAAATTTTGCCTGTACCAAAAATCATTTTAAAAGGCATTGAAAAAATTGCATATAATGAACTTGAATCGTATTGCAAAGAATTAACGATGCATATTTCACAAAA
>PDZT01000383.1 GCA_002753105.1 Deltaproteobacteria bacterium YD0425bin50
AGAGTTTGAAGAGGAGGACAGGGAAGAAATTAAGCGATTTATTGAGCAATATATTTTAAGCTTTACTCCAGACAGGCTAAAGGAATGTATAATCCAAATGGCCTTAAGCGATAATTATGCAGATACTGAAGGCCTGGAGATGTTTTCCCTTTTGCTTTCCATTTTTAAGGATATTACCAAGTTAAGCGATAGGTCTGAGTTTGTAACCAGCTTGTTAGAGGAAATAAGCAGGGTAATGGATGCCCAGCGGGCCACCATCTTTTTAATTAATCCCGATAGCAATGAACTTGAGGCGGTTGCTGCCATTGGAGCAGATAAAAAGCAACTACGTTTCGACTATCGTAAAGGTATACCAGGATCGGTTTTCACTTCCGGTGTGGCCTTAAACATCGATGCCATCAGAGATGAAACTCGATTTTCACCGGAAATAGATAGAATCACCGGATTTAAATACACTCTTTTATAGGAACAGGCGGAATTTTTAATACAAGATGGTTATCGTAAATGACATAAAAGCATTTACTTTTACTTCCACTATCTTCACCAATGGGCCCAATAGACATACGTCTTGCTGACCATTTATCTCCATGCTGAACTCGTAATTCATAGGTCTTCAGCTTACCAATATTTTGATCCTCAAGAAGTCTAAAATTGGCCTTCGTTACTTTTTGTTCCCCGATATGTATTTTATAAAGATTTAAAAAATACTCAATAATTTGAATCGTTGAAATCCCTACATTATCATCAGAAGTATCAACTGACGATTCTGATTGATCTGTTTTGCGTTTAAAAAAAATATTTTTTTTAAAAAACACTAATCCAATGATACTTAAGCAGATAATGGTTAAACCAATCCATACCATGAGATAATTAGCGACTTGGTTCTTATAAAAAGACTCAATGATATGTCGCTTTTTATTCAAATTATACACTGCAAGATCAGACCAGTCTTCAATATGATTTATCCTGCTATAAATAATTTTTTGAACTTCATTTTTTGAAACCGTATATAACATTCCATCTTTATCTTCATAATACACAACTTTACCCACCTCAACAATACGGCGAGATTCGATACTATTTCCGTTTTTAAAGATAAGAACGTCGTAGAACCACAAATCCTTAAAAAGGAAAATGAGAACGAATACCAATAGACAAATTTTAATAAATTTCATGGCGTAATTATTATGATATGAATAGATGATTATTGATTTAATTTATGTTTCGATAACGTAATCGAATTCTTTTTGCAAATACTAAATGTCGTAAGATGTACGCTATCCGAGCTATCCTTAATTTATTTGTTTTCAGATAATTTTTTTCTCTCCTCATCAAAATCAGCAAATTTTAATGCAATTTTATGAAACTTTTCATGTAGTTCTATAAATACATCTATAATATCAGGATCAAAATGTTTGCCTTTTTCTTGTAACAAAATATTTTTGGCAAATTCATGGGAATAGGGTTCTTTATAAACGCGTTTACTAATCAAAGCGTCATATACATCAGCTATCGCCATAATTCTACTGGCAATAGGAATTGCTTCACCTTTGAGCTGCTGGGGATAACCGGTACCGTCCCATTTTTCATGATGGTGATAAGCGATTTCTTCAGCAATCACTAAAAAAGAATTTTTCCCAAGTGTTTTACTGGATTCATGGATCGCTTCTTTGCCATAAATCGTATGTTTTTTCATGGCCTCAAATTCTTCTTTCGTTAATTTTCCGGGTTTTAACAAAATTGAATCATGTACTCCAATTTTGCCTATGTCGTGCAATGGTGCAGATTTACAAATCAAATCAATCGTCTTATAATCCAAATAATCACAAAATTTAGGATGGTAACGCAGTCTTTCACAGAGCAACTTAATATAACTTTGGGTGCGTTTAATATGTCCGCCCGTTTCAGAGTCCCTGTATTCTGCTAACGTTCCCATACTTTGAATGACGACTTCCTGAGTTAATTGTAATTCGTTCGTCCGTTCATCAACTAATTTTTCCAAATGATCCTGATATAGTTTTAATTTTAAATGGTTTTTAACGCGAGACCGTACCAGTTCAGGATTAAACGGTTTGGTTATATAATCCACAGCGCCAAGTGACAATCCTTTAGCCTCGTTCTGTTCATCTGAAAGAGCGGTTAAAAATATAACAGGAATATTGCGGGTTTGCGGGTCTTCTTTTAACCTTTTACAAACTTCGTAACCATCGATATCAGGCATCATCACATCCAGCAGAATGATATCGGGCATATTTTCAACTATATCTTCTAAAGCAGTTTCGCCATCCATAGCTACACTGACTTTATAGTCGTCACTTAACGCTTCCAATAAAACATCAATGTTGGCACCGACATCATCTACGACCATTACTTTACAATTTGATAAATTTGATAATTCTTCCATAACGTAACCTTTATTAATATTAATTATTTATTAACCATTTCTATAATGGATTCTAAAATTGATTGCGCGTTTTTAAATTTATATTTTTCAATGGTTTTATTGAGCTCATTCAATTGTTGAGTATATTTTTCAGGGATATCATATCCCATAATTTGCTCCATGAGCGACTTGCTTTCTTTCGGCTGCCTAGCTTTAACAGTGTCTTTGAGCTGCATCAATAATTCTTTAAAATTGGGGTCTATATCTTTGCCTTTTGATTTTTCTACGGTCTCAGTGGGTTCTTGAAGTATATCTATAAATTTAAGAGAATTGATTATGTCGTGAAGTGTTATTTTAAATTCGCTTAAACATTCTTCAATATCTGGCTTGTTTTTTTCTTTAATAGATGCTTCCAGTTTTGCTGAATGATTTTGCAAAAGCAGTGCGCCAATATTACCGGAAACACCTTTAATCGTATGAGCTAAAAGGTGCGCTTTATTAAAGTCTTCTTGCTTTAAAGCATTCTGAATTTGTTCGTCCATATTCGCAAAATCTGTAAAGAATTGATGCAAAATTTTTCGGTAAAGAATTTCATTACCTCGTATTCGGCTCATACCTAATTGAATATTAATACCATTTATCGCATAATTTAAAATAGAATTTTGGGTATCTTGAAAATTGTCTTTTTTGATAAAATCTTCAGGTAAATCTCTCTGAGCAGGTTTAATCCATTTCATTAAATTGGAAAATAAATCATCAGGGTCAATCGGTTTCGTAACATATCCATTCATGCCTGCTTGCAGCACTTTTTCCTGAGTTCCGCTGATTGCATCAGCCGTCATAGCAATAATGGGTATGTTTTTTTGTTCAGAACTCAGTTCCCGAATTTTTTGGGTCGCTGTATATCCATCCATTACAGGCATTTGCAAGTCCATTAAAATAATATCAAATTTTTTATGATCCAATGAATTTTGTTGCAAGAGATTCAGTGCCTCTTCACCATTACAGGCTACAGAAATAATAAACCCTTCATCTTTTAATAATTCTTTAGCGACTTCCTGATTGATTTCATTGTCTTCTACTAACAAAATGTGAGCGCCACGGATTGCATCAAAACCATCTGGAGTTGTTAAAGACGTTTTTTTCGATGAAGTTACTGGCCTTTCATTAAAACTCTCTAAAATTGCATCTAAAAGTGTCGATTGATTAACGGGTTTGGAAAGAAATGTATTCAAGCCTAATTTATAGAGCTGTTCCTTAATTTCTTCATTTGTGTAACCTGTAATCATAATTATTTTAGGAATTTTTTCTTGGGGGAGTATTTTAAAAATATGTTGAATCGTTTCAATTCCATTGAATCCATATGGCATGCAATAATCAATCAGCATTAAATCAATTTTTTCATCATCGTCATGGATCGTTTTTCTTATTTCTTCCAGCGCTTTTTCACCTGATAAAACGGATGTCGCTATAAAGGAAAAACTTTCAAGGTATTTTTGCATCACTTTGCAAGTTATTAGGCTGTCATCTACAACAAGCGCCTTGAGATTCTTGAGATGTTCTGGAAAAATATTCGCCTTAACTTGCATTTGGACTTGAATTCCAAATTTAGCAGTAAAATAAAAAGTG
>PDZT01000384.1 GCA_002753105.1 Deltaproteobacteria bacterium YD0425bin50
AAATTGTTTCTACAAAACTTTGTCAAATAGAGCCATGGAGCGGTTTAACTGCTTACCGGTTAGCTCATCTTTTGTTAAGAAAAAATCCACAAAGAAAAAATGAATGGGAAAAAATTCACGAGTTACTCAATCAGTCTTGTACCTGCAAAAGCATTACTCCATTACCCTTAATCTATAAACTCGCGGTCATTTTTCGTTTAAAGTCTTTGGCTGCAACTGATGAAGAGATGGAACTGTATGAGTCGCGCATTAACCAAGCATTTCAGGAAGCAATCAAGATATTCTTATCAACATCTTTATTTAGTAGCCATATAAATTCAGCAAATTTTCAAACCGATAAATTACAACACGAATATTTCAATATGCTTGAATTAGCATCTTATTTTCTCGGCTTAAATTATAATCAGCTTGAAGGATTGGGCGTTCGTTTTGACAAGGATTTATTTAAAATCAGCTTTCCATGGATCATTGTGGGACATCATCTTCAAAGGTCTCAGCTAAGATATTCAGAAAAATTCGCACTTGAAGAATTAGAGAGCAGAATGAATTTATTTCCGAATGCAATTTTTTTCCGCTTATCAAAAAGTATGAGAGCGAATAAACCATCTTATTGTCATTGGAAATATGGCAATAATGGATGGGAAACTGTTAATATGGATTGGCTTAAAATCTTAGCGTATATTCTAAGCAACAGAGTCAAAACAATTGATGAGTTGAAATTTAAAATTACTGGAGCCAATCACGATAGATTTAGAGTAACCAAAATGAGACTAAAAGATCAACTGGCTGAACTAGCAAACATCGAAAGAGATAATATTTTTATTGAACATCACAATTCCATTTCTATTTCCCCTGATATTCAGATATTCGGAGCCATAGAAGAAAAAATATTAATGACACAGTAAAGATGTAACGGACATGTAACGTTCCATAGAATATAAATCCTCCTAATAGTGAATTGAGAAGTTACACCGAAGCGTAACTGATTAAACTACAATCATTTTGTATTAGGAGGTTGTCATGAAAAAGTACCTTTATTTCGCTTATGGTTCCAACCTGAATTTTTCTGATTTAACCGATTGGTGCTATAGAAATAACCAATCCATCGCGCTTATCCCAAAAGTATCAACCGGATTTATACCCGATACCAAACTCGTTTTTAATTATTATTCATTTAGCAGACAGGGTGGGACATTAAATATTCAGGACTGCCTTGGTCATGCAACACCCGGAGTTTTGTTTGAAGTCAGTGAATCTGATCTCGCTGTTTTAGACAAAAAAGAAGGAGCGCCCTATTGCTATGAAAGAATCCAGACAATAGCAATCACTCCTGATGGTTATGAATATGATGTGGTTACATATCGTGTTATACATGAAAACACGCAGGAATTTGTCCAGCCATCTAAAGAATATCTCAATATTGTCATGGAAGGGTATTCCGCTCATGGATTAGATACAAGCTTTCTGATCTCATCCGCTCAACATAACAATCAGTGTATTACAGATAAATTATTTGTGTATGGGACATTAATGCAGGGTGAATGTCGCAATGGTGTATTATTGTCAAATGATGCTCATTGTATTGGTCTTGGAAAAACGAATGGAACGCTAGTTGATTTGGGATCATTTCCCGGAATGATTCTTTCTGAAAATCATGGCCATAACCCTGTTTTGGGTGAACTCTATCAGCTTAAGTACCCGGATAGAATTTTAGCAATTCTTGACCAAATTGAAGGATTCAATGGTTTTGGCGACTCTGATTCGTTATATCGCAGAGTATTAATTCATGTAACTGAAGATGGAGGGCGAAAAATGCTAGCTTGGTTCTATGTATTTAATCAGGATATAGATAATTATACAAGGTTAATCCCATCTGGAAATTGGAAAGACAGATCATAACTCATTTTTTTTACTACATAACTTAACTTATTTTGAAAGGAGTCAATTATGGGCACACTCACTGCACAAATTTTAATAGGATCAGGTCATATCTATCATGGCGGCATAGATCCAACGCATTCCTTATATCTTTCAGAAAATGATAAGGGTGTGGCTCTTTTATAACGACAGTTACTTAACCACATATAAATGACCATATTTTTTATGCTCGTTTAATTGTTCAACTGTCTGCCTTAATAGAGGATCATAATTTCGTTTATACTCTTCTTTTGTGTGAAAATCCCAGTAAAATTCAAAATCCCCACTTGCTACCAAGGCTCGTATTTGTAAAACAGCTTCGGCTCCTGTAAGACTCCAGCGTGCACCTGTGCGATCCATTCTATCTTTTACTAAATACCTACAAGCACCCTCGATTACGCCAGATGCAATAGGATAACCTGCTGCAAGATATTCATCATAATGCATCATATTCTGATATTTAAGCAAATATGATACGCATTTATCAGCAGATACTCTCTTATCTTTATAAATTTCCTGAGAATTTACTCTTTGTTGAATGTTTGAAGCTACTTCTAAGCTTTTTCCTTTCAAAATTAGTAACAGATTTTCTCTTACCCATTCCTCAGCCTCTTTGCTTGCCTCTTTATAAAAAACGTAAGAAGCTTTCCATAAATATTCTAATACATGGATAATATCCAGAATCAATGTTACATCCATTTTATATTCTTTTATTTTATCTTCAATCAGTTCTTTTTGCTTCTCATCACCATCTATTACTGCAACTGCTTGTTTTTCATGATTCGGATCTCTTATTTCTGCCTCTTTGAAAATATCTTCGATCATTTTATCTTTAGGCTTTTCTACGCTCGCCCAAACTCTTTTAAATTCAGGTTTAGGTCTATTATCTTTTGAAACCTCTCTTATTGGGCCTAACTCTTTAGCTATTTGTTCGGGTGTTCGTACAAATGGCTCTATCGTATATACAGAAGCTACTGTAGCCATTCGTTTTCTATTCCGTTTTTCACCTTTTGAAATCCTATTTTTTAATTTATTTTCTCCTTTTTCAGCGGCTTTTTTGGTTGCGTCCCGAAGATCTTCTTTCCGCATTACAATTCCTTTGCTATCTGTTGTTAATACAACAATCGACCCTGTCTTTTTGGTATTTTCACATAATGAACTACTACATATTTTATAAAACGAATCAAAGTCAACCGCTGCTTTTTCAACTAAATCTTCAATTTGACGTTTAGCTATATGAGTCCCTGTATAATCATCTACCGCTGAAACAACCTCATCAAATGACCCTTTTGATGATTCTTTTGCCACTATTTTTCTCATTGTATGGGAATGAATATCTCTCGGTAGATTCAATTCTGCATCTTTTGGATGAAGGCTATTGATGCCTCGTGCTCCATATGATTGACGATTAATCTCAACATATCCAAACACACTCTTTAGCTTTCGACTCGTTTCTCTTTTATGGCTTCTTATGATACCATCTGAACCCGTCAGTTTTTCTCCCACATTACAAAGCCCTCTTGCATCCAAATGGCTTTGCAGTAAAAGACGCAATAATTCACGCCCGTCTTCCTGTATTTGTGATTCTATTTCACTATGAGTCATTTTCTTGCTTTCTCCTGATGAAAGCCATTGAACCATTTCTTCAAATTTTATTGAGGCCATTGAAAATTCATTCTCAATTTTTATTGCTTCTGTTACCATATATAACCTCCTGTAAGTTGATTTTCTCAGAAGGTCATATTTTACTGTATTTTTTCTTAAATTTCTCCTATTATATTTAAAATTATACCGTCGTTATAAAAGAGCCACACCCAAATGATAAGCCGGGCTGGGTGTTAGTTCCACAGAATATTTATCGAGACCGTCCAATTTCTTATAGAAAAATTACATGGATTCCAACAGTTGAAGATATGCTTGAAGATGCGTTTCTAATGATAGCTATTTTTGTAAAACATAATATGGAGATCATACAACTGGTAAAATCATTTAACAACGATATCGTATTAACAGACCGATTGATGCTTTATACGACATTTAATGATTCCCAACGAAAACAA
>PDZT01000385.1 GCA_002753105.1 Deltaproteobacteria bacterium YD0425bin50
AAAGATCCATCTGGTCCTGGACGATTACAGCATCAATCAATTGAAACGTTTCAACATCCGTACTCTTTAAAATAAATTGTTTGAAACGCCCCTCTATTTTTCGCAAATCAGCTTCAATCTGCTGATGCTTTGACATATTAGCGGTTTTGGAAATATCATGATATTCCTTTAATGAGCGATGACAAAAAAGATAAAGATGCAACTGATTCTCTTCGCTTGAGTTACAACATTCCGCAAACTCTTGAAGCAGTAAGCCCTCCTTGCCAGATGGATCTTTGACCACCTCCTCCATCTTGAGTCCAAACTCGTCCCAAAGGATAACAATGCCAGTATATCCATGAAGAGTTCGCAATTCTTTGTTCACGCTTTCATAAAAGGTTGTAGGATCGAGCATTGAAGAGAATTGAAACGCAGAACCACCTGAAAAAAACGGATGAATTTCACGCAAAAAATCAAATGCTTTTCTCTCATAATTTTCCAGTCGAACCTTTAATTCGTTAACAGTGTAGCCTTGAGCTTCGACCTTGTCTTTGTCGATCCATTCGTGTCTTTCTTTCGAATAATCACCATATCCTATTTCATATTGTTGAAGAAAGCGTATCATTGCTACCGGCCCTAATTCGCGATTCAATATTTCAATTCCTGTTTGCAACGTTAAAACATCTCCCCCAACCTTTAGATATTCGGAGTGTTTTCCAGTTCAGCATCTAAGACTTCGCTGCCGGTCCATTCCCACTCTTCATGGTACAAGCGATTCATTATTATTAGAATTGCTTACGATTCTAATCGTATTCTATTCTGACTTTGATCGTCAAATGGTCTATTTAAACAGCACGCATCTAAATAAATTTTCATATTAATTTAAGGCACCCAAATAACACCCCTGCTGTTTTCAGGGATAGCGTTGATATTCATGAGATTTTCTGTACAATATAAAATCAGTACTATACCTTTGGGCGGTTCGAGTCTAATGATATTTTGCAAAAAAGCATAGCGTTCACTCTCAGGCCATTTTCTGTAAAATATTTCCATACCTGATACAATGGACAGATTCTCCATTGATTGTTCATAAATTTGATTACGAACCTGTTGCCATGTGAAAAAATGATCCCAATTACCTTTGTATTTTTGGCAAAAATCTAACCTGACCCCGTTAATACTCCTTGCCAGATGGATATTTCCTTATCTTATCTATGTCCAGACGGAAACGTCCGTTGAAAATATTTTGTCATCGTGAAATCAACGCGATCTTTTATCTGCTCCCTAAAAAAAGCATCCTGCCAGAAAGAAACATATTCTGGCTTGAGGCTGAAACGTTGTTTTTTACGATCGAGGACAAAACAATCGGTCTCCATATTGCTCAGTTTGTCAAGAGGCATATTCTTCAGATGCACTACAACCTTAGTCAGCGGGTAGCTTTTCGGATCATCAGCCTTGGACATGGCCTCATAGTCGCCTAACCGATTTCTATGGTCGAGATAATATTGTTTAAACGACTTGGCAATATCGGATATATCCCAATCAGTACCATCCATTCTTAGCAGACAGTGCAAGATTACCATTTTATATGATTTTACCGAATTTAATCCGCTCTCTATATGCTGGAGAAAATATTCTCCCGGAGTGTCTAAAAGTCTTTCCCATTCTGACGGAAGCTCTTTTTCACAGTATTTTAAGGCACGCAGCCAATTACCAAAAGGTTCTGATTCCAGAAACAGGGCTGGATTAACGTTATACGCATTGACAAACATGTCCATCAGAGATAAAGGCGTTTCCTGCCCAAGATCATTTTTAATATTCTGATAAATATTTTTTAAACGCTCGGCCGTGGAAAGTTTTTTGTCGATGATTGCCCTGATTTGATGATCCCAGATACGACGCACTTCAATGTCGGGGCTGACATAACATCCTTGGGGCAGATTGTCAGCCAGCATTTTTTCGATACATACTTTTGAGTCACTACTGAAATCTTCAAACGAAGTGTAACCGCACATGGCTAGTGGCGCAACATGCGCTTTACGAAAATTACCAACAAAATCAATAACAACCAAAAAATCCTTGCCGTCAACTTTTCGTAGGCCTCTGCCAAGCTGCTGCAAAAATACAGTAAAGGATAAAGTTGGACGTAAAAAAAGCACATGCGAAAGCCGCGGGATGTCCACGCCTTCGTTGAATATATCTACCGTGCAGATAACGTTCAGTGGATCGGTTTCTGTTTCCAGCCGTTCGATGGCATGACGACGTTCTTCATCGGTTGAATTGGACCATAGAGCACAAGAGGTCAATCCGTGATCTTGACTCAGTTTGTCGGCTGTAAAACGCGCATGGCTTACAGAACTACAAAATGCCAAAGCCTTGATCTTGCCGCTGGCCGGCAGGTATTTTTTCAGGTTGCAGGCCACAATGTTGGTACGGGTGTCATTAATAAGAGATTGATTTAACTCATCTTCATCATAGTGCGAACCTCTCCATTTAATGCTTTCATAATCAATTTCGTCATAAATGGCGAAATACTGAAACGGAGTGAGCAAATTACGTTTGATAGCCTCAAACAGTCTGACTTCAAAGGCAATATTATAATCACAATGGGCAAGGATGTCACGGCCGTCCATACGCTCTGGAGTGGCAGTTAATCCGAGCATAAATTGCGGTTGGAAATATTGAAGAATTTTGCGGTAACCTGCGGCTTCGGCATGGTGAAATTCATCAATTACAATATAATCAAAATCGTTTTGCGCGAATTTTTCTATATGGTTGTTGCGGCTAAGGGTCTGGATCATGGCAAAAACAGACGGGCATTCAGGATGTGCAGCCTGACCACCACCGTGAATTTTACCAAATAAAGGATCATTCATGACTTGACGGAAAGTTTTCAGGGCTTCGCTAAGAATACTTTCCCGATGGGCGATGAATAAAAGACGCCTATAGCCGCTTTGTAGAAAATCAAAAGCAGCTAAATAAGTTTTGCCAATCCCTGTGGCCGCAATAATAGCACATTTCTGGATGTTTTTTTTTCGAAATGCATTCAAATTATCAAGTGCTTCCTGCTGGGCTGAATTGGGTTTGATATGACGGACAGTCACATCCCATGTACTGACTTGTTCAAACAATCGCGTCGTCTGTGGGTAGGATGATTTTTTAAATCTTTTGGTATATCCAGCCAGAAAATCAGAACTAAGCACAACCGATTGATGGCTCCAGATGCGTTCGAATTCATTGACCGCTGTAATAAATGGAGTATCTCCAGTATTAAAGGGCAGATTAACTTCCAATGGTGAAAAATAATTCCATTCCACATTTCGAAGCAATCCCGCTCCAGTAAAATTCGATGAACCGGTCAGGATAGCCCCAAAACTATTCTGGTGATGAAACAGCCAGACCTTAACATGAAAATTGGGCGGATTCTCATCAAATGCAATCTCTGGAGGATGGAAAATTTTTAGCAATATGCCTTGAATATGATTCTCAAGATGGATGAAATAATCAGGATCTACCATATTGCCCATGGTGGACAACAACATTCTGATTTTCCCGCCTTGTTCAATAAAGCGTGAAAATTCTTTAATCAGTAGGTTGGCTGCCCCTGGATCATAAAATGCAGAAGCGATCCAAACTTCACGGCTTCTTTCCATTTCCCCTTTCAAGAGAGTCAACAAGTGTTGTTTTTGTGATGGATTAAAAATCATGAATGGATGGCGTTGAATTTGGATATTGCATAATTCGCTACCTCCGACTTGATCGAGAAAGAGTCGCTTTTTAAATCCGCCACGTTCTGCAACGCGCTTACCCATCATTTCAACTATATGTGTCATATCAAAGCCGAAAGGCTTGATCTCTGCCAGAATGATTTCTAATAAATCCGCAGATTCTTTAAGGATACCTGATGAGTTTTTAACAACCAATTCCCGATAAAGCTCAAACGCCTCTTCGATAATTTTATCGGCAGCGGCGGCATGGAATTCT
>PDZT01000386.1 GCA_002753105.1 Deltaproteobacteria bacterium YD0425bin50
AACGTTCAAAATGAGCGGTTGCGCCGTTTAGGCGCAATCCGCTCCATTTTGTTGGTTGGACGGCGTTTAGCCCGACAACTTTATCCCCCCAACGTCAGCTTTTGGCTAATCAGTGATTATGTGTCTCTCTCATCCAAGTTACTTCAGTTCTTGATTTCTCATCCCCCCTTTCTTTCTCATGGCACACAGGTTGCTATTGGGAAAAGTAGTATTTCTCTCCATCAACATCATGACCTTTTTTTTTCGTTTATAAATTTTTGTATAGTCCAAACTTTCTTTTTTTGCATTTTTTCGCTCATTTTGGGGGTAATTTGAAGTTCATTTTTTACATTTTTTCGCTTTCAAAAAACACCTCTCCTCTGGTTTCTGTTCAAAACTAAATAACCTGTCTTTTGAATACGTCTCATCGCTGCCATCAGAGATGAGGCTTTGCCGCTACTGGCAGCGTCACCAGTCGCTTATACTCATTTAATTCGCTAAAACTCCCTTTCACTATCCGGTTATATCCGTCAATCACTACGATAGGGATTAATCTTCCCGATTGGCATTTCGGACAACTCGCTCCTTTTGATTTCTCAGGCGCTTGAACTACTGGCGTTTCCCATAATTCAGGCATCCTGCTTCGCTGACCGTTTCCTAAAAATCCAAAATGACGAATTCGGTGATAGCGCTTCGGCAATACATGAAATAAAAATCGCCGGATAAATTCTGCCGCAGGCAATTCCATTTCTTCCCACAACTCTTCATAGGTTTCTATACGATCCGCCTTCCGATAATTCTTGAATCGAAATCGGATCACGCCGTCATCCATTGACAGAATCCTCGAATTGCTGATCGCTACCTGATGGGTATATCTGCCCACATAGCGTACCATCGCTTCTGGACTCCCATAGGGCGCTTTGGTATATACAACCCATGAACTTGAATACAGCGTGTTGATCCATCGCCTAAATCCTTTAACCGTA
This sequence comes from Deltaproteobacteria bacterium YD0425bin50, assembly GCA_002753105.1. Lineage (GTDB taxonomy): Bacteria > Desulfobacterota > Desulfobacteria > Desulfobacterales > YD0425bin50 > YD0425bin50. The sequence goes on from PDZT01000386.1 coordinate 966, forward strand.
CCCATGTCTTGAATGGCACCCGGAAATTGCAAGGCCCCTCTCTGGTAAGCGGCCTTTAATCCCTCGATAAATTTTCCCCGATACACTTTCGACAACGCTTGCACCGGAAATAAAAATTTCTCCTTGGTTTTCTCAGATGGAAATACCCACTTCCCATCCTCATCTATACCGCAGGCAGGCATCACATAATGGACATGCAGATGCACTGCCATCTGTTGACCCCATGTATGCAGAACTCCAAAAAATCCGGTCTTGCCCCCTAACCATTTTGCATCAGATCCAAATTCCTGTAAGGTCTTAGACGATGCTTCGAACAACAAATCATAAATGACCTCCTGATTATACAAACACATCGGATAAAATGCCTCATGCAGTGTAAATACCACATGAAAATAAGGAACAGGCAATAATTCGTCTATCCGCTTCGCTACCCATTCTTCCCGTTTATTGCCCTGACACATCGGACAATGTCTATCCCGGCACGAATTCGCAAACGTTTCCGTATGACCGCAATGATCGCATACGCTGATATGAAAACCATAAGCGCCGGTACGACAATTTTCGATAGCACGCATCACCTTCAGATGGTGCGATGGAACTGAATGATGCTCTCTGAATTCATTCCCATAACGTTTGAAAATATCAGATATCGTCGGGGTGCACTCGGCTGCATCAGCTTCAGCATTCTTATTCTCAATAGAATTCAACAAATTCGCAGATAACATCGGAGATATGGAGAAAATACCTGAAACTGGCGAACCGGGTAATAGGGGCAACGTAAAGGTCGGGGGAGTTAAATGCGGATACAACGGAAGAACGCTTTCGAATATGGGATTTAACATGTTCTTTGACCTTTCTTTGACACTATTCAACTAACAACTCAATCCATTTTTAGTGAGCTTTCAAGCATCGAGAATCGATCTCGATAGAATACATATCTAAAAACATTTTTCGAGTATACTTCATACCCATCTGCTTGGCAATGCGTTCAAATCGTTTCAGAGCCTCAGTCTGCATGATATAACGCCCCCTGGATACGCCAAAATCCTCCATAATATCAGACAGTTTCACCATATAGGTCTGATATGTTTCATATGGCTGCCAGCAATTCCGTTTAAATTCATCCAGACTATCCGGCGTATCCGCTATATAACATGAATTCTCTATATATTCATAACACTCCTCGTCCGTATCATAGGCACTATACCCAATCACTATTTCTTCGACGTCTTCTATCGGTAATGGCGTGTCACTCTTTAGTTTACGTTTACTCATGGCTATGCTTTCTCTAATCTGAATACGGTTGATCTGTTGCGTATGGGGTTCTCTGAAAACTTCCCACCCTTGTCTTTGTTTACATGCCGTTTTGGATGGACGGCGAAGTCCGTCCATCATAGGTTGGTGGAGTGAGCGGTCAGCGAATCTCCTCCAACTCTCAGTTAAGCGGTGCAGGCGGTTAGCCTGCATCCGCTTAACGTTTATTCGCATCACTATAACCTTTATTCACATCACTATATTTTTTCGGTCAACATGCATTAGTCTTAGTCCATCTCTTCGTTTTCTGCACGATAGTGCTTAGTCCAACGTGCAAAATGAGCGGTGCAGGCGTTTAGCCTGCATCCGCTCCATTTTGGTGGTTAGACGGCGTTTAGCCCGCAATATTTTGTTTCTGATTTTCAAAACTTATTTCAATTCCTGATTTTTGAATTTCATATGCTAAAGGATTCGTACTTGTAAAATCTGACTCATCAATCGGATGCGGTTCAATTCTTAAATCAATATTTCGTCTTAATCTCATTAACTGCATTTGAACTGTAAAAAAATTACTCATATTTCCTATAACTATTGCGATATCAATATCACTGTCATTATTCTCAAGCCCTTTTGCATAAGACCCAAACAAATACGCTTTTTTAACATCCAAACTAATTTGTATTTGTTGAATGTATTTTGTGACTGTTTCTATAATTGTTTTTTTAACCATTGTTTTAATTCAATAATCCTATCTATCCATTTTTCAGTGAATTCTTTTGTGCATAACCTGTTAAAATCATGTTTGTAGTTATCGTATCTCGCATTTATATTAAATGTTGTTATTTCATCGAGCCATTCCTTGTGTTCTTCATCTAATTGCAATCCAATTTTATCATATAATCTTAGTAAATCATGAGTAAAAATTGGGTGGCTTAATAATCTTTTTACATAAATGGCTTTTAAGGTTTTTTCTAATACTAAATGCCCCATGAATAATGACCAACTGTAATCATGGGATGTAATTAAATGTTGCATAGTGGTATAATTCTGTTCAGCAGAATCTAACCAAAACTGCACGATTTTGTCGATATTTTCAATTTTATCATTCATTAGGATTTCTTTTGACTTGATCATTCAATTCAATTTTTAGGTTCTCATTAATGCTTGTTTCACAGTTTCATGAAAAATATCTTTCGCTGACATATAGATTACATCTCATTAAAATTTATATGGTTTGGTTTAATAATTAATAATACAAAAAATGAATACATATTGTTTTCAACATAAAAGGCAGCACTTCAATAAATGCTGCCTTAATTAGATTGATATTACGGAGGAGTTAGTTTCATATCATACGCAACCATACCTGGTTCGTAAGTATTAGATTGAAAATTTACATAAACTTCTGTTGAAGAAAAAAAAGAAATATCAACAAAGGATTCGTTTTGTGTTATTGGCACTATTGTTTTATAATCATTTTTTCCTATTATTACTAAAAATAATTTATAATCTTTATCACTATATCCACTATTTAAGTCAGTTTTAGCAGCTTCATCATAAGGTTCAATTTTTAAATAATCTCCTTCAGATAAACATTTTAGGTTTTTATATTCAATCGAAGCACTCTGTGGATAAAGTGTATGATAGAAATAATAATAAGCTTCTTTTATAATATATTTATTAATTACCTCCCCTGAAAAATTTATATTTTTATTAGAACAATAAAAATATCCACAAACTA
>PDZT01000003.1 GCA_002753105.1 Deltaproteobacteria bacterium YD0425bin50
CTCCCATTTTTCTGTGTTTTTCTGTGATATCAAAGCCAACGGGTTTTGCACTTCTTGGATATTCACCATCATTCATACCCAGAAGATAAACGACTTTAAAAGGAATACTTCGCATTGGCAACAGTGTACAAAACGTAACGCCAGTTGTAATAAATCCAGACGTAGCGAGTTCATAAGTAAAGCGTTTGGAAAGATAGGTACTGACCAGTGTGAGAGAAACCTGTTCAGTAAATCCAGAAATATTGCTATAGTCAGCCAATTCGATTAAAATATCACGGATGGTTAAAAATTCATTTTCATTTTCTGTATCCTGAAGAAAAAAATCATTTAAGAGCTGAGACAAAAGGGATGACCACGCATCAATGGTTCTGGTTTGACGGAGCTTTTCATGAAGTGAAAACAAATCTTCTAAAAATTTCGCAAAACATCCTAATGTTTTTGCATGATCACCTTCAATTTCTCCATAGGGCAATATTCCTAAAAAAGTACTTTTATCTTCTGCAGGAATCATAGCGTAGCCTAAAAGCATACGTTCAAGACCAAAAAACCATGAATTTTCAAAATATTCAGGCAGGTCAAGATTTTTCCGATAATGACCATCAATTCCCCATGCAATTTGTGTATCCTGAACCCATGATTTAATCCGCTCAATGTCATTTTCATTGAGGTCAAATTTTTTATGTATCCATTTATATTCAAGAACATTGATGACATCGCGGGTTTTAAATCGTTCTTGATTGAGTGTGAGTAACAAGAGAAACACATGGGCAAGACTATTATGAGTTTGCAGGTTTCTGTCAGCAATAGAATAGGGGATATACATGTTGTCTTGTTCAGGTGTGTCAAATACAGCTTGAATGAGCGGGGCATAGCTGGATACATCAGGCATCATTACTACCACATCTTTGGGTAGTATTTCTGAATGATGTTCAAACAAATACAAAAGAGTGTCATACAGAACTTCAATTTCGCGGATAGCTGAATGACAGGAATGCAATTGAACTGATCTGTCATGTTCAGGGATAAATGAACTTGGGTCTATATTATCGAATTCAGCATTGTTCATGGTTCTTTTGTTTAAATTCAGAATATCCGATTGAATTTTGGAAAGCAGCGTATCTTCTTCTAGTGATTCAAACAGATCGATATCACCCATATCACCGTATTGATTAATAATTAAACTGAAAAATTCCCTTCCAGATTGACCCAACGCAGAAAGCAGACTATTTTCTACATTGAAATATTGGTCTTCATCAGTCATTCCCTGAACAGCAATGCGATCTAATTGTTTAGCTGAATAAGCAAGTTCCCAATATTCTCTACATGGATTCAGATAGTAAAAATCGACTTGAATTTGATATGAAAGTGCATAAAAAATTTCCATATAATAGGGGGGTAAAAAAGAAATACCAAAAATTGACACACGCTTTGGTATTCCTTGAATAGGTAAACCCTGTTGAATGTGTTGAATCAATGTAGATTTTAACGCAGCAGAATGGGGTTGCTGATAGGTTTCTGATAATTGCTGCCAAAGTAACATTTGCCAAGACGAATGAACCCACTCCTGATGATGATTTTCCCCGCGATCCCATTCAAGTATCATCTCAGGGCGAAAAATCAGATAGTTATCAAAGGTTTGTGCAATTTTTTGAGCAAGTTGAAAACGGTTAATTTCCGGATTGATTCCTTGAAGATAGTAATGAATCGGCTCAAAATCGGGTTTATGAATCATTTCCGGAAGGAGTTTCATGATGTTCCATGTCATGATCTCGATTGAGTAGGGTGTTATTTCATCGAGTGAAAGGATAGCACGAAACAGTCTATACACAAAGGCTCTTGGAAAAGGATATTCTATATTCGCAGCAATGCTGTTATATCGAGCGATTTCTGTATTTAACCATCGTTCCATTCCTTTACTTTGAACAATAATTATTTCTTTTTCAAATGGTGCGAGAATGGATTCGGTTAGGTTTAGGCTGAGTTGTTGAGCAAGTCGTTCAATACGATTGCTAGTATAAAGATTCATCCGATATGCTCAATAAAAGACGAGGAATGATTCAAGATTCATTCATAAATTGGTTCAACTTCATTAAAAGTGTGTTCAGCAGTTCTGTTAACTCATCAACTGTTTTACCTGCATGAGAAAGATTATTTTTATCTCCCATTTCCTGTAATGAAAAAGCCAGTTCTTTGCCGGAAATTGAAAAATAACTGATCATTCCTTTAAAGGCATGTGCAGAATGTTTAAGTTTATCCGCATCCCCATTGTCAATTGAAGTTTGAATATCCTTAATATATTGGGAATAATTATCTAAAAACATTTGTACAAGTCTGCATGCAAGGGTTCTATTATTATTAACCGCATCTAAAAACATCGCTTGATTGAAAATTTCTTCTTGTTGAATTGTCTTTTGCATCATTCACTATTCACTATTCATTATGCATTATTCATTATTGTTATCCAAATCCCGATAAATAGGAGAGTTTAACAAATGCGTTGTTCATTTTGTCTAACCGGTTGATTAATTTTTCAATAATTCTGTCTTTTAATTTTTCTCGAATTTCAGGAGTCAGTTTTTCAAGAAAGAGTTTATCTACCATGATAACGAGTGATTTTTCATTTGAAATCACATTGGACGTTCTTAAGGTATTGGTTAAAAAAGATATTTCACCAAAAATATCACCGGGTTGAATCTGAGCGATTTCGACTTGTTGATTGCCCATATTCTTGGTTATTGAAACAGAACCTGCCAAAAGAATATAAAATGCATTGTCATTTAAACCTTCTTGAATAATTGTTTCATCTTTTTCATACATGATAAAATGAGAATGAAATTCAAGAATCCGTTGTTTTTCTGATCGTAAAAAATTATCAAAAAAATCCAGTTGTTTAATAGTCGTCCATATTTTTTCTAAGTCAATATTTTCAGCAGGTTTCATTCAGTCATAAATATATTAGAACACGCATGATCAAAGATTATAATCCTGATCATACGTGTTTATTTTTTATATAGTTTTTATTTTATGGTCAATTCACCTTCAAAATTTGTCATATTTCCCCAGAAATTAATGATAGATGGCGACCATACTTTCCAAGAATAAGTACCGGGAGTTAACTTTAATTTTGCAAGTGAAAATTGATGTAAATTTTCTCCATAGGCCACACCTTTATTTTTTGAAACTGAGACGTTATGTGTGTCATAAATATCTACCCAGTAAAATGTGTCATCTGCCCTGTAATCCCATTGAATCAAATCAGAAGTTGATTTATACGGAAAATAATCCGCTTCATTGAATTGATATGCTCCGATGTCTATTGATGCGATGTCGGTACATTCAGAATCCGTTGTTTCGTCGTTTTCAGCATCCGCATCACATGAAGGATTATTTACTTCTACTTGCATATCAATACATGGAGATTCGGGTTTTAATCTATAATTCCCATTTAGTGGATCAATGAATTGGGGCGGGGCATTGATATTGCCATATCCGACACATCCACCTTCTATATCAGAATAAGACGCATTCAGAACAAAACCGCCAATTTCGCTAGGCCGGTCATCCCAGAGAATACTTTGGGTAACATAAGGGCCGGAACCTTCAGCATACATAGCGCCGCCATCAATACCAGCAATATTTTCGCTAAACGTGCAGTTTTCAAAGACAGATGAAGAACAGGAAACAGAATAGTACAACCCAGCACCGTATCGACATGCAACATTGGATACAAAAAGGCTATCTTTGGCATATAAGGAAGCGCAACTCGTTACATAATACATCCCCCCACCATCAACAAAAGCGACATTACTTCGCAATCGGGTGCTGTATAAACTTAACGTTGAACTGGGTAACATGGTTCCATAAATTCCACCACCACTATTACATGCAGTGTTGTTGTTAATTGTACAATTGGTTAATATCAATGAGGATATACTGCAAGGCGCAGAATAATGAATTCCGCCGCCATTAAATATTGCCAAGTTGTTGTTCATAATACAATTTTCAAACTGTATTAATGGAAATAAAAAAGACGATTTACATGAGTAGTCAATATATACTGCACCACCCTGATTCGCTGAATTATAACTCATGATACAATTCATAATTTTTGGAGCAGATTGTTCGATCAGCATTGCACCGCCCATATCCACATGTCCATTGATAATGGTAAATCCAGAAATTATTGTTGTATCTCGTTCTCCAGAATGGAAATAAAATCCACGTCCGTTGTTTTCACAATCAATAATACAGGTTGAAGGCCCATTTTCTGAATGTAATGTGATTTTTTTACCCAATAAATCAATATTGGTATTTCCTTTTCCTTTGTATGTCCCACTGTAAACGATTACCACATCACCATCTTTTGCTGCAATGATTGCGGATTGAATTGTTGCATACATGTATGGAACACTAATCAGACGAGCATGTACTGTTGATCCTACTACTGAATATGACACACACAAAATCAGTATCAACCAAAACCAATTTTTTTTAACACATGATTTCATTTTTCCCATAATCCGTAATCCTTTCTTAATAATTTGATGCCATAAAATTAAATACTACTAGGTTATTTCTACAGTTACACGTTTTGTATTTTTGGGTTTAAAAAATGTTTGATGTTTACTTCTGTATTAAATCAATTTTAGCCTTAACACAAGCCATATCATTTGACAAGTATATAACATATACATATACACTAACTCTTAAACTTTTTATTCCATCGCAAGGAGGACGATTAAATGCGTAACTTCTTATTTTTTATTTACTTTTTTTTCATCATGCGGTAATGCCTTTGATCACTAAATTTGATACAGAGATATTTACAGACTTTCAGATAATTAATTACACAAGGCTAGAGGGAGGAGATAATACATTTTAGTATATCTCTGACTGATAACGCAGTGAAATTATTTATCTGAAAATCTATATGATATGGAGCGTTACAATGACAGATAATAATCAACCCCCAAAACCCGGAATAGATTTTGACAAGTTAGATTTATCTATTTTTGAATCGTTTGGGATGAAAACCAAGCCACAGTTCTCTACAAATGAATCGAACACATCGGCTGAAGATATTATTTTGAATATCCATAAGCCAAAATCGTCTAGCTTAAAGCTTCCAATAATCATCATTTCTGTGATTATTTTTGTAGCCGTAACTATAGCCATTGTGATTTATAAAACTAAGGATAATCCAGCCGATAATCTCAGTGTCCCCGGACTTCTGTGTAAAAATTCAAAGGATTCTGCTGATGCATTACTTGATTCTATGATCGAATTAAGCAGGCTCGCTAAAGATGACATATCCGTGTCCAAAATAGATGCTGTTTTAGATGTTATTGATAAAGCCCAAGCTAATCTAAAAGAATATGAAAAAAATGTTCAGATATTCGTTTCAAGTATTTCGAATTATCAACCTAAAGAGCGAGACATAATTTATGATACTTATGTAAAAGTAGCTAAATATTATCTGCTCGATTTTGAAAAAGCCTATAATGATGCATTGATTGACTATTTAAAAACATTTAAAAAAGTATTAGAATATCAAAGTCAATACAAAAATGAAATCCAGAATGGGGTTCAGCCTCAACGCTCCACTTATGAAACATATAATTTTAAACACCAATTTTCAAACAAAACCTACCAAGCTGTGAATAGTAATCGAATCAAACAAATAAAGAAATTTATTAGTGAAGATCCAGCCCTTGGAGCGTATTTGCCAAGTACCAATGCTCCGACATGGTTTACGTTTCCGAATAGTTAATAATCTTTGTTAAGTTTCAAGCTACCTTTTTTCAAACTACGCTGCATCATGTAATCTCAATTTATGCTTAAGGATCAAAAAAAAAACATGACCATACCCATAATTGATTGTCATACGCATATTTTTCCAAAAGAAATTCGGGAGAGCCGGGAAAATTATTTAGTTGATGAGCCGGCGTTTAATATACTTTATCATTCTCCAAAATCGAAACTTTGTGGGGCGGCTGAATTGATTCAAATGATGGATGAACAAGAGATTCAAACATCCATTGTGTTGGGTTTTCCATGGAAAAAAAAAGATACATTTCAGCGTCATAATGATTATCTGTTGGAATCTGTAATGAAATATAAAGGTCGATTGATTGGGCTTTGCTGTTTTGATTTATGGAACCCTCACGCTGCTGATGAATTAGAACGATGTCTGCAGGCAGGCCTTTCGGGAGCAGGTGAGCTTGCTTTTTATGATGATTCTTTTGACCAGTATGCTCAAAGCATGCTTCCTCAAATTATGGATATATGCAGAGAAAAAAATGTCCCAATGATGTTGCATACCAATGAACCGGTTGGTCATGCATATCATGGAAAAACAAATATGCAATTACCCCATTTGTATAAACTGATTCAGCAGTTTAAGCAGAACACTATTATTTTAGCACACTGGGGAGGTGGTATATTTTTCTACAATTTAATGAAACGTGACGTGAAAGAAACCTTAAGTAATGTTTATTTGGATACAGCCGCATCGCCTTATTTGTACGATCCCTCAATATATGCCTGCGCAATTCAAGTTTTTGGAAGTCAAAAAATTCTTTTCGGCAGTGATTATCCCTTGATAAAACCCAAACGGTATGTTCAGGAAATGGAGCAGGCAAATCTATCCCAACAGGACTTTATAGCAATATGTTCAGATAATGCCCGAAAGCTATTTAACCAATGAGATATTATGCTAGAAAAAGCGAAACAACAAATCAAAGAAGCCGCATTCAGTTTAGGTACTGGAGATCGATTCCGTATTGATCTGGTCAGAAAGCGTACGGATTTACCCCAAAAAGTTTTTGATAAAACCTTGCGCTATCTCAATGATATCGGTGAAATCGAACTTTATACCGGCGATACAGATGATCTCTCTGATCATCAACTCAGTAATCTTCTCTCTAAAAACCAAAAACAATACGTTTTTTTTTCATATGTGTTGGGTAGGGAAGAATAATTATTCGCCTTCTCGTTTCAATTGATCTAAATTTTTTTTGGCGTTCTGATTTTCTGGCCATAAAGCAATAGATCGAAGTAAGACTTCTTTTGCTTTATCTTTTTGCTGAAGCTCAAGATGACATATCGCTAAATTGTTGAGTATTCGTGACAAAATATGAGAGTTCCCTTTGGACAAATCTATGGATTCGGATAGGTTGAACGCTTCCTCAAATTGTTTTTGTTCAATTAAAATAGAAGTTAAATTCAATACAGCCATAGATGCAGTCTTGTCTTTCTCAATACATTTTTCAAAATACATTTTGGCTTCATTAAGTTTCCCTAACCTTCGTAATACATAGCCCTTGTCATTTAACCTTTCAGTATCATTTGAATCAAACAGATGCTTTTCAAATCCCTCATTGAGTTTGTCCAATGCTTGCTGATCTTGTTTATCTTGAATGAGTGCCTGAATGAGCGCGAGTAAATCCCGGGAATTTAAAGGTTCACGGTAATATGCTTGGGTAAATGCGTTGACCGCTTCTGAATATTGTCCTTTGGCAGTGGTTAATCTGCCGTATAAATAATATCCGCCATCAAATTCAGGCATGTCAGAACAAAGCTGCTTTGCAATTGTTTCTACTGCTTGAAAATCACTCTCACCCATCAACACCAATCCTTTGACCAGCAGATATTCTTTATGAAGCTTGGCATCATACTGCACACGATCTAAGTATGATTTGGCCTCATTCAGTTGATTTCTGTCTAAAGCCACAATAGCTAAACCTAAATAAGTTAAGGTTGAAGGTGCAATGGAAAGCGCTTTATGAAAAACTTCAGCAGCTTCTTGTTGACGATTTGCTTTCAGCAGGCTCATTCCAAAATTGGTTTGCGCTCGGGAACATGAGGGATTTACTTGAACATTATGTTTCCAAAATTCCATTTCAGATAACCAATAATGAATTTCTGACTGGGTTTTGAATCCTAACAGGCAGGTACCTATACAGCAAACAAAAGCAGCAATCCGTAATATACGCAAATGATATTTTGTCAAATAGACGATAATACCGATGATTGAAATCCATAAGCCAACGATAGGAAGATATAAATAATGTAATGCGAACCGCTCAACATGCGGAATGATATTGCTCATGGGTAACATAATCATCAGGTAAAACAGCCAGCCAAAAGCAATCTGACGTAATCCATTTTGTCTTTTATCATTAGAATCCAGAAGAATATACATAGAAATACCAGACAATAGAAAAACCGAGCACAACGATAACCATGCATGAATATCAGAGACATTGATCAATGGAATAGCATGATAACTATAATCTGCAGCAAGGTTTATAGGAAAAAAAACCACAGAAATATAGTTAAGTAAAAGCACGCTCACGTTTAACAGATGTGTCCAAAAATTTCCGCCCATAAATCCAGCCTGTAATACTGGATAGGCTTGGCCTAATAAATGAATCCATAACCCGATAAGCAGGATCATCATGAAAGTCAAAACAATGAATTTGCCTTTTTTGATGTGTATTGAATGTTGGGGTATCGTGTTGTACTGCCAAATCATCAGGATGCCTCCCATTAAAGGAAGTGTTATCCCAGATTCTTTTGATGACATAGACAAGGCTGTAAACAGAACAAGCATGATCCATCTGTGATTCGTGGATAAGATAAATACAAGTAATCCAGATAAATAAAAAAATGAATATAAAAGATCGCGTCTGCCAGAAATATATACAACGGATTCGATTTGTACTGGATGAATAGCAAAAGCGACAAGTATGCTCATATGAAACAGCCAGTCTGGTGTTGATTTAGGTAAGAAGATTTTTTGTAAAAGAATATGTAGCAACAGAATATTGATGCTATGATAAATGAGGTTTGCGATATGAAATGTTCTGGGTTCAAAAGCGCCAAATTGAAGATCAATGAGATAAGATAGATTGCGTAATGGACGGTAACTTGATATCCAGTGAATCGGATTCTTTATAAATGGAGTATTGACGAGAACATGCCAATCATCAAATAAAAAAGGGCCGTTCATTCCAGACAAAAATACTACATTCGTCAACCAGAGAATCAATAACAGAACAATCGCTTGATAGATGATATACGGCTGTTTCATTTTTCTTTACTGTATGCGTTTCGGTAAGGAGTAGGTTGTAACTTTATTTTTTTTTATATCATCATAGAAAATTTTTACATGCAATAAATTTGTAAGTGTGGCATGAATCATAAAAGTTTTATCAAAAAAATTATAGTTTTTCAGAAAAGAATTTTGGCAAGGCAGCAGGGAGGAAGGTGTATACCTAATACATCGACGACCGATAACGCAGCAAAAAACTTTTCTGGAAAGCTATAGTTCGTTATTTTTTTTTTGATGAATCTTGATCTATGTCAAAGAAAGTGATGATTTTTTCGTGTATCAATGTATTTAATCTGGAACGAACATCATCAACAACAAAAAAAAATGGAGGGTAACATGTTTTGTTTTCAATGTGAACAAACAGCAAAAGGTGAAGGGTGTACAAAAGTAGGTGTATGCGGAAAACAACCTGAAGTCGCAGCATTACAGGATTTGCTTATTTATTCAGTCAAGGGATTATCTGTGTATGCTGTCGAAGCCAGAAAAAAAGGAATTATTGATGATAATATCAATCGATTTACCTGTGAAGCTATTTTTTCAACATTAACCAATGTAGATTTTGATCCAAATCGGTTTGTAGAATGGATTCACCAGAGCGTGGCTTATCGGGATGCATTAAAACACAAACTGACGGCTGCCGGTGCTTCTATAAGCGTTTCTTCCGGACCTGTTACATTTCAACCAGAAAAAACAATTCAAGGCTTGATCAAACAAGGCGAAACGGTTGGAGTTCAATCGGATCCAACACTGGACCGCAATATTTTATCATTAAGAGAACTTCTGGTTTATGGACTCAAAGGCGTTGCCGCTTATGCTGATCATGCTGCAATTTTAGGGAAAAAAGAGGATAAAGTGTTTGCTTTTATTCATGAAGCAATGGCTTCAACGTTAAATACATCTTTGACTGTCAACGAGTTGATTGGGTTGGTACTCAAATGCGGTGAAATCAATTTACTGGCAATGGAGTTATTGGATGCAGGCAATACAGGCGCTTATGGACATCCAGTTCCTACAAGTGTTCCACTTGGCGCTAAAAAAGGAAAGGCAATTCTGGTATCAGGTCATGATCTCAAGGATTTAGAAGTTCTGTTAAAGCAAACCGAAAATACAGGTATCACTATTTATACACATGGAGAGATGTTACCATCTCATGGGTATCCAGAATTGAAAAAATATAAACACTTTTATGGCCATTATGGAACTGCATGGCAAAATCAGCAAAAAGAATTTGATGCATTTCCGGGCGCAATTCTCATGACAACCAATTGTATTCAAAAACCAAAAGACACCTATAAGGATCATATTTTCACAACTGGTCTTGTTGGGTTTCCGGGCGTTACGCATGTTGCAGTAAAAGATTTTACGCCAGTGATTGAACGTGCAAAAGCGCTTCCCGGATTTGCAAATGATGAAGACAAAGGGTCAGTGATGGTCGGTTTTGCCCGAAATGCAGTTTTAGGTGTGGCAGATAAAGTGATTGATGCGGTCAAACAAAAAGCCATCCGTCATTTCTTTTTAGTTGCTGGATGTGACGGTGCAAAACCGGGTCGAAATTACTACACTGAATTTGTGGAAAAAGTACCTAATGATTGTATTGTTCTTACACTTGCATGTGGTAAATTTAGATTTTTTGATAAAAATTTAGGTACTATTGGTGGAATTCCAAGGCTTCTTGATATCGGTCAATGTAATGATGCATATTCTGCAATTCAAATTGCACTAGCGCTTGCAAATGCCTTTGGTTGTGGCGTGAATGATCTGCCGTTATCCATGATTCTATCGTGGTATGAACAAAAGGCTGTTGCAATACTATTAACATTACTATATTTAGGGATTAAAGATATCCGTTTGGGCCCATCACTCCCAGCATTTATTTCTCCAGATGTTTTAAATGTTCTTGTAAACCAATTTAATATCATGCCCATTAAAACACCGGATGAGGATTTAAAAGCGATTTTAGGATAATGTTGATAATAGGGTAGGGCGATGAAAAGTCGTCCCTATCCATAAAAGACAAAACATAAGGAGACATCTCCATGAAATGCCCCGGTCAAGACAGTCGTTACTGGAAGCAAAGTGCTATCTTTGATGCTAAGTGTCCGAACTGTGGTAAGACAGTAGAATTTTTCAAGGATGACACAACACGAAAATGCCCGCATTGCAGTCACCGATTTGTTAATCCCGGTATGGATTTTGGCTGTGCTGCGTATTGTCCATTTGCAGAGCAGTGTATTGGCACGTTACCAGAAGAAGTCGCTGTTAAACAACAGGCTGATTTTCTTAAAGACCGTGTTGCATTGGAAATGAAGCAGTATTTTAAATCGGATTTTAAACGAATCGGTCATGCGACACGCGTAGCCCGATACGCTGAACGAATTGGGAAAAAGCTTGGCGCTAACATGGCTGTGGTGTTATGTGCAGCATATTTACATGATATTGGTCTTCATGAAGCGCAACAGAAATACAATAATGCAGATCAATACCATGAAGCAGAAGGACCAATGATCGCCAAATCTATCCTGTTAAAATTAAATGCCAAAACTGCACTGATCGATGAAGTCTGTGATATTATTGCTCATCACCATCATCCAAAAACAGAAGAAAGCTTAAGCTTTAAAGTAGTATATGATGCGGATTTAATAGCAAATATTGAAGATAATTTTAAAGATCAAGCCATAGATCATGCAAAAATCGAAAACATCATAGCCAATCGTTTTCTTACTGAAATAGGAAAAGCAGAAGCACGAGAACGTTTTTCCCTGAACAATAACTAATCAAAGATCAAAAAAGGAGACTTTTCCATGAAGGTTTTACGAAAAATTATTCAAATCGATGAGGAACGCTGTGATGGATGTGGATTATGCGCTACTTCTTGCGCAGAAGGTGCATTGGCAATTGTTCAAGGAAAAGCGAAAGTGGTAAAAGATTCATTCTGCGATGGTCTTGGCGCTTGTATTGGAGAATGTCCAAAACAAGCCTTAACCATTACTGAAAGAGTGACTGATGAATTTGATGAAGTTGCAGTAACAGCCCATTTATCAGAACATCAACATCATGTGAAAAATCATCAGACTTGTCCATCAGCAACTCCACAACAATGGAAAACGGAAACATCATGTGCTTGTGAATCCGCACAAAACCCTCGTACTATTGCTTCCAATGCAACAGCGCTAACGCATTGGCCAATTCAAATCCGTTTAATTCCAAAAACAGCCCCATTTTTAAAAAAGGCACATCTATTAATACTAGCAGATTGCTGCGCAGTTGCATTGCCCAACTTACATAAAGACGTGCTACAGGGTAAAGTGGTGATGATGGGATGTCCAAAATTTGATCCGATTGACATGTATGTTCAGAAATTTAAAGAAATTTTTGAAGTTGCAGGTATTCAAAGCCTTACAACAGTAGTGATGGAAGTGCCTTGTTGCAGTGGATTACCTGCTATTGTACAAAAAGGGATGAGTGCAGCCAATTGTTCGTTACCCATAAACCAAATTGTCGTTAGCGCAAAAGGACATATTCTTTCTGAAACCACAACATAACTGATTATTCAGATGTTCATATATTAAATTTTACAATTGAGATTAAAAGGGAAAATATTGAATTGAACTGTGATAGATTCGTGGTTGAATTGCCAACCCTGAAAAAATTGGAAATCCAAAATGAAAAATCCCTATGAAATTCTTGGCGTAACAAAAAACACGACAGATGATGAGATAAAAAACGCGTACAGAATACTCGCGAAAAAATATCATCCTGACCTGAATCCTACAAAAAAAGGCGCCGAACAAAAATTTAAAGAAATCAGTGTTGCCTATAAATTAATTAAAAATAAAGAGGCCCGTGAAAAATTCGAGAAAGGTAGTTATGACGAGAAATTCACAGAGGCTTCGTTTAGAAGCGAACCATTTAACAGTGAATTTCAGGAAAGTAGAAGGCGCTATACATATCATTTTGATGAAAACTCCGATGCCGATGACGACCTTTTTAAATCATTTTTTTCAGGAACCAGAGGCAATGGCGGAGGAATAGATATACGTGGACAGGATCATCTATACAGTATGGAGATAGACCTTAGAGATGCCATACGTGGTACAGAGCGGGAAATTATGCTGACTGAAGGCAAGAAATTAAAGGTTAAGATTCCTGCTGGCATTAATAACAAAGAAAAATTGCGGTTTAAACACCAGGGAGGACTTGGCATAGGTAAAGGGAAACCGGGGGACGCCTTTGTGGAGATAGTCATTACTCCTTCCAGTACTTTTAAAATAAACGGCAGCAATCTTGAAATTGAAGTACCATTAAGTCTTGATGAGGCTATCAACGGCTCGAAGATCAAGGTTCCAACAATAGATGGGATAGTTATGCTGACTGTCCCGCCAGGTGTAAATACCGGGACAAAAATTCGAATAAAGGAGAAAGGAATGCCTATAGGAAAAGGTAATGACTATGGCGACCAGATTGTTATTGTAAGGGTAGTTTTGCCGAAAAATATGGATGCTGAATTCAGGGAATTTATAAAAAACTGGAGCAAGAATCATCCCTATAATCCTAGAGAAATATGATCCCTGAGTTTACATGCTCTTGTGACGTACATGACGTCTTCCTTGCTCGAATCGATAGCTGATTAATCGTCCTCCCATGCGCACTCATTCCCGCGAAAGCGGGAATCCAGTAAAATCAAGCATTCTGGATTCCCACTTTCGTGGGAATGACAAAAAATGCAAAACTATAGAGAATAACTTATCCTATCCTAATCCTACCTTTAAAAAAATATAAAAAAAATCGAAAATCTGAAAAATGAATATTCATACTATTTTCTATTGACACCATTCAGATCATGATTTATAAAAAAAATCGACTGAGTACTCAGTATAAATTTTGATGCCCAATACACTGTTACAAAGGTTTATGACATGTCAAAAAAAGAAGCTATTTTATCAATCGCTGCGAAATTATTTGCTGAAAAAGGCTTTAAAGATACATCAATGGCTGAAATATCCAAATTAACTGGTGCAGCAGAAGGTACCATCTTTTACCATTTCAAGACCAAAGATGACTTGCTTATCGCTATTCTTGAAATGGTCAAAACTGGAATTGTTCAGGAATTTGAAAGCTATGTTGGTGAACGTAGTTCTAGTTCTGGATTAGAAATGATTGAAGATGCGATAGCCTTTTACCTGTATATGGCTACCAAACGCGAAGAATGGTTTTTATTGCTCAATCGCTACTATATTTATGAGCTTGCACGGGTAAATGAAACTACCCGAAAGCATTTGGAAGCAATATACACATGTTTTGTAGATATTTTTGATAAGGGGATCACATTAGGGCTAGAAGATCAATCCATTATTAATTCCGCAAGTCGTAAAACTGCGCTTATTATTTTTTCAATGGTGCACGGTCTCGTATGGTTCAAACATCATGATCTGTATGATGCCAGTGCATTGTATCATGAACTGATAACCTGCTGTCGTCACATGTTAACCCGTTCAACTGTGGTGTAATGTGTAATAAGGAGATTCTCATGTTAGTTAGATTTTTTCCGTTTCTTGCATGGTTCAAAAGCTATACTGTCCAAACATTACGAAATGATGGTCTGGCTGGCTTAACAGTTGCGCTCGTTCTTATTCCGCAATCCATGGCATATGCTCAACTTGCTGGACTGCCTCCTTATTATGGCCTATATGCTGCATTTCTGCCGCCAATGCTTGCTGCGTTGTTTGGTTCAAGCCGCCAGCTCGCCACAGGGCCTGTCGCGGTTGTTTCCTTAATGACAGCGGCTTCGCTTGAACCGCTTGCCACAAAAGGGAGTCCGGGCTATATATCCTATGCAATAGTATTAGCATTAATGGTTGGTGGTTTCCAGTTTTTGCTAGGAATATTACGTTTGGGCTTAGTGGTCAATTTCCTTTCCCATCCTGTCGTGAACGGTTTTACCAATGCCGCCGCCATTATTATTGCAACGTCTCAGTTGTCAAAAATGTTTGGCGTTTCTGTTGATGAAGCGACCCATCATTATGAAACCATTATACGCGTTTTAAAGGCTTCTTATCATTACACGCACTGGCCCACCTTTTTCATGGGCGCATTTGCTTTTACGATTATGTACGGGCTAAAACGGCTGAACCCCAAAATACCCAATGTGCTTGTCGCTGTTGTGGTTACAACAGTTATTTCATGGGCAACTGGTTTTGAACATAACATGAGTGTTGAAATACATGCCATTCAGGATGTTCAGGTGCAAGACAATATTCAACGGTTTAACAACGCCTTGGCAGATATTGAACCTCTATCAAAAAAACGGACAGAACTGACAAAACTTTTAGAACAAGAAAAATCACACCATAATCTGATCAATATTGAAGAGACACTAAGTGATCTTAAAATCATAAATATTCAAATTAATCTTTTAAAAAAAGAAGCGGGGCTACAAAAAGAAACATTACGTTCTTATTTATTTGACGGTGTAAAAAAAAGTGATACTATCTATCAGTTTTTTCCTAAAGGTCAACAATCCAATAATGTGGAAACAGATGGGCGGACATGGCGACTCAGAGTGGGTAACAATCCTTTAAAAATTAATTCGTTAACCATGATGTCCGGTGGACAGGTTGTCGGTACGATTCCTAAAGGGTTGCCTCAATTTTCCATGCCAGAACTCCAATTGAATATTGTGCTCAACCTTCTTCCATTTGCTGCAATTATTTCTTTATTAGGGTTTATGGAAGCCATTTCTATTGCAAAAGCAATGGCTGCAATCACAGGACAGCGGTTAGACCCAAATCAGGAATTAATTGGTCAAGGTATCGCAAATATGCTTGGTGCTTTTGGACAGAGTTATCCATCTTCAGGGTCATTTTCGCGTTCAGCAGTGAATTTACAATCTGGCGCTGTTACAGGTCTGTCGAGCGTGTTTACGAGTTTTGCTGTAGTGATCACGCTATTATGTTTAACGCCGTTATTATATCATTTACCTCAATCTGTACTTGCTGCAGTGATCATGATGGCTGTCATTGGTCTCATTAATATTTCAGGTTTTGTTCATGCATGGCGTGCTCAACGCCACGATGGAATTATTTCCATTATTTCATTTGTGTGTACACTGATTTTTGCACCGCATCTGGATAAAGGGATTATGGTTGGCGTTGTGCTTTCGTTAGGTGTGTTTTTGTATAAAAATATGCGTCCCAAAGTGGCTTCATTATCACGTCATGACGATGAAACGCTCAAAGATGCACTGACGCATAACCTGATGGAATGTAAGTATATTGATCTAATTAGTTTTGAAGGCACCCTGTTTTTTGCCAATGCAAGTTATTTAGAGGACAAAATCAACGAACGTATTCAAAACAATAAAACATTAAACCATATTATTATTGCTGCAAATGGGATTAATGATATGGATGCATCAGGTGAAGAAACGCTATCACTTATTGTGGATAGGCTCAGAAGTGCGCGTATTGATGTCTCGTTTTGCGGGATAAACGAAACGGTCATGACAGTACTCAAACGAACTCACTTATACGAAAAAATTGGCCAAGACCATTTTTATCCAAGTATGGAGACAGCAATCTATTCTGTTTATGAAACTGCTCATCGGGATTCAAAAGAAAAAGACTGCCCATTAGCTGTGGTTTGCCGTCTGATTAGACAGGAAAAATAATAAAGGAGATAAGAATATGTCTGTAATTACGATATTTACTGGAGATTATTGTCAATCTGAACCCGTGATTGAGAAAATAGCAACACATACAGGATATGCGCGTATTAATGACCATGATGTCATTCAATTAGCAAGTCATATTTCTCATGAGTCTGACAAAAAATTCATTCAGGCATTGCAAAGCAAAGTCTCTGTATTTAACAAATTTACTCATGAAAAAGAACGTGCTGTCGCATGGTTGAGACTCGCATTGGCAGAAAAGCTTGCGAATGACAGCCTTCTTATTGAAGGACTATGTACTCATCTTATTCCTAGAGAAATTAGCCATGTACTGCGTATTTGTTTAATATCAGATACAAAATATCGAAGCAATTATGCGATGGAACTGCAAAAAATTTCTGAAAAAGACGCTGTTAATCTGGTGCATCGTCTTGATGAAGAAAAAGCGTCATGGGTATATCATCTCTTTCGTATGAAAGACCCATGGGATGTATCGTTGTATGATATTGTCGTGCCTACAGACAAAATGACACCTGATGACATTTTCGCTTTAATTGAAAAAAATCTCAGGCTTGAAGTGATTAAACCAACACAATCATCTCAAAAAGCAGCTCAAGACTTTATGCTGAGTTCTCAAATTGAAGTTGCTCTGACCAAAGAAGGCCACACGGTTGGTGTCAGTGCCCGGGATGGTGCTGTAACCCTTACCATTAACAAGCATGTATTGATGTTGAGCCGTTTAGAAGAAGAACTGAAATCTATTGTTGAAAAAATTAATGGTGTAAAATCTGTAGAAACCCGTGTAGGTAAAGGGTATCATCAAACTGATATCTATCGGAAGTATGATTTTGAAGCCCCCAAAGTATTGCTTGTAGATGATGAACGGGAATTTGTACAAACCTTATCTGAAAGACTTTCTTATCGGGAAATGGGACCTGCGGTAGCTTATGACGGCGAATCTGCCCTTTCAATGATCAATGATGAAGACCCTGATGTCATGATTTTAGACCTCAAAATGCCGGGTATTGATGGTATTGAAGTACTCAGACGAGTCAAACAGACCAAGCCTGAAATTGAAGTCATTATTCTGACAGGACATGGAACTGAAGCAGACAGAAAACAATGTATGGAACTAGGCGCTTTTGCCTATTTTCATAAGCCAGTAAATATTGATTTGTTAAGTCAGACACTAAAACAAGCTAAAGATAAAATGCGTGCAAATTTACAACATTCAAAAAAATAATACATCATTGTAGATGGTACATAGGTAATCGTTTCTATGGCATTCACATTTAAAGATAAAGTATCCTTAACATTTTGGGATCACCAGGAAATATCCTCAGGGCCTTATCGGTCAAGATACAATTTAAGAAGTCTCTGGAAACAAACGGTTATGATCTCGATTCTGATTGTACTTATCCCATTAATTGGGTTAACTTGCTTTGATTATACAATCACTGAAGAGGCGTATGAATCAGAAATCATGTTGAGAACATCGCGTTTTGTTTCAAATATACGACGTACCATTGCATTTTTTCTTTCAGAACGAAGTTTTGCATTAAACTTTATTATACAGGATAATACTTATGAAGAGCTAAGTGAAGCTAAAAGACTATCGTATATTTTAAATAATTTAAAACAAAGTTTAGGTGGTTTTACTGACCTTGGGGTTATTGATCAAACTGGAAAACAACACACCTATGTAGGACCTTATGCATTTAAAGATCTTTATTACAAGGATGCAGCATGGTTTAAACAGGTGGTTCATCAAGGTAATTATATCAGTGATGTGTTTAAAGGGTATCGTAATGCCCCTCATCTTGTTGTAGCAATTAAAAAAGAACTTCCCAATGGGGGATTTTTTATTTTACGATCATCTCTTGACAACGAACGGTTCAATGAAATGCTGTCTCATCTTGAAATCAGCGGATTAGGAGATGCGTTTCTCGTCAATGAGGAAGGCATTCTTCAAACGCCTTCACGGCTTTTTGGTGATGTGCTCCAGTTGATGCCATTACCTGTACCAAAGCCTTCTGTAAACACAGAAGTGTTAGAAATGAAAAACGCTAAAACGGGAAATTCTCTATTTGTTGGCTATACATATATTAGCGATACTCCCTATATTCTTATGGTGGTCATGAACAAACAGGAAGCGTTAAAGCCATGGCATACCACAAGGATAAAACTGATTAGTGTTTTAATTGCAACTGTTATCATTATATTACTTGTGATTCTTATTATGGTGACATATTTGGTGAATAATATATTTTTAGCCGATCGAAAACGCGCAGAAATTTTACACCATGTTGAATATTCAAATAAAATGGCATCTATTGGTCGAATGGCCGCAGGTGTTGCTCATGAAATTAACAACCCGCTTGCAATTATTAATGAAAAAGCTGGATTAATCATGGACCTGTTTACCTATCGGGACGAATATACCAAAGATGGGAAATTACTTGAGCTGATCAAATCCATTATTTCATCAGTTGAGCGATGCGCTGTGATTACAAAACGATTGCTTAGTTTTGCCAGAAACATTGATGTATCGGTCTTCCAACCGATCCGTCTTAAAGAATTTGTTTTTGAAGTACTCGGTTTTTTAGGCAAAGAAGCCGAATACCGTTCTATTCAGATTGATGTAAGTGTTGCCGAAGATATTGATGAATTTTTATCTGATAAGGGTAAATTACAGCAAATTTTTTTAAATTTATTTAATAATTCAATGGCAGCATTATATGATGGCGGTCGTTTAGAAATCAACGCCGTGAAGAAGAATAAAGAAACCATTTTGATTACGATTGCAGACAGTGGCTGTGGGATTTCGGAAAAAGACCTAAAGCGCATATTTGAACCATTCTTTACAACCAAACGGAATAAAGGCGGAACTGGTTTAGGCCTTTCGATTACCTATAATCTTGTACAGGAATTAGGCGGCAATATTTCAGTTGAGAGTAAAGTAGATGAAGGAACACGTTTTTCTATTTTATTACCTTATAAATTAAAAAATGGATCATAACCATGCGAATCTTACTTGTTGATGATGAAAAAGAACTCGTATCAACCTTAGCAGAGCGTCTTCAACTACGAGGGATTGAAGCAGATTGGGTTACCCAGCCTGAAAAAGCCTTGAAGTTAACTGAAGAGAAGCAATATGATATCGCTGTGTTAGACATAAAAATGCCAAAAATTGGCGGTTTGCAATTAAAAAAAATATTACAGAAAAAATGGCCGAACATGAAATTTATTTTTTTAACAGGTCATGGCTCAGAAGATGATTATCGTGCAGGATCGGCTGAAGCTGGTGCTCAATTCTATTTGGTGAAGCCAGTTAAAATTGAATCACTGATTGAAAAAATGAAAACTGTATTAAACTCAAACACATAAGGTACATATACATGGAATATAATGGTATAATTGGGAAATCGGGACTACAGTTTTTTGGCAAGATTTCTGCCTCAATATCGCATGAAATTAAAAATGCGCTTGCCATCATCAATGAAAATGCTGGGTTGTTAGAAGATTTTGTATTGATGGCAGAACAAGGACTGCCTCTGGACCCGGAACGCATCAAAACGCTGTCATCCAAGATCATGAAACAGATTCAGCGTGCAGATACCATTATTAAAAACATGAATCAATTTGCTCATAGTATTGATGCAGATGAAAAAAATATTGATATAAACATGATCCTTGAGCTTATTATCGCTCTTTCCGCAAGAGCTGCAAGCATGAAAGGCGTAACGCTAGTTTTTTTACCCGCTTCACGATCTCTTAGTATTGAGACCAACCCGTTTTTTCTGTTGAATCTGATGCATTCTCTGATTATTACATCCTTGGACCATCTCGGTGGGAATAAACAGCTAACCATTTCGAGCCGATCCTTTTTGGATTGTGGTTGTATTGAATTATGTGGAATTGAACGACTGGAAAGCGAATCTCTGTTGAATCATCCAGAACGCACAGCTATTGCCTCGTTGATTCAGGCAAACGTTGTTGCCAATATCCAAAACCATAAAATTGAAATTTATTTACCTTGTAAACCTGCTTAACTCAAAAAAAAAAAACTGAAGGAGAAATGATCATGGAAAGAATTTTATTGGTAGATGATGAAAAAGAATTTATTGAACCGCTTGCAGAAAGAATGCGCAATCGTGGTATGAACGTATCAACCAGCACATGTGCCAAGGAGGCTATCAAAAAAGTTCAACAGGAAACGTATGATGCAATCATTTTGGATTTAAGAATGCCTGAAATGGATGGGATCGAAGCGTTATCTGTTCTAAAAGAAAAAAATCCGGATTTGCAAGTCATTTTACTGACAGGCCATGCCACTGTTGAACAAGGTGTACAAGCCATGAAACTTGGCGCTATGGATTTTTTAGAAAAACCGATTGATATTAAAGTGCTCAGTGAAAAAATCAAAAAAGCAAAAGCAGAAAAGATGATTCTTGTGGAAAAACGATCAGAAGAAAAGATAAAAAAGATTATGATAGAAAAGGGATGGTAGGTTTTTGTCCCCCTTCTTGCTCTTACTCTTGCTCTTACTCTTCATTGTAATTCACAATTTGCGATCAAGAGTAAGAGCAAGAAGAGCAAAAAAATCAAGTTATTAAATTAGTAAGCTCGTCTATCTCGTAATATGGTTTATTTGCTTTTATGGAAATAAATTTTTTTTCTGGATACTGCAATGCGGTTAAAGCCCCTCCAAAAACACAACCTGTATCGATATTGACGGTGCGGTTGAACCATTGTGGTTTTTCAACAGGAATATGTCCATAGACAATACGAGCATCACCTGAGTGTTTAGCTGGCCATTCTGGTTGATATGAAGGAACAATACCCAGTTGTGGCTCACTTATATTTTCTCCATACAAACAAAAATGGTTGACTGCCTTCGAAATTCTGCCTTGCATATTCTGTAACATTCCAGCATGTGAAACAATTAAGTTGCCGTGATCAAATAGATAATGATAGCTTAACTGTTCTAAAAACTGCTGAATATATTGCATATAAAGGTAATGGATTCCTATGGGAATGGATTCAAATGCTTGAAGCGTCTTTTTTAAAGAGCTGTGACAATTTTTTCCGCAAGACTTAAACCAATTCAATAAAAACCGTTCATGGTCACCCAAAATACAATACGCATTCCCTTCATGAACCATGTTTGAAATTAATGATATAGTTTCAAGAATTTTCGGGCCATAATTCACAACATCGCCTATAAAAATTACTTTTCGGTTAGTTGGATGCTTGTAGAAAAGATTATATTCTTGAAAAATAGGCGAGGCTATCAGGTGTTGTTGATAGCCAAGCTTTTCAAGTAAAACGATCAATTCATCATAGCATCCATGTATATCACCAATGATGTCAAACGGTCCTTCGATAAGGTGACGATCACATGCAAGTGGTTCTAGTTCCACATGAATTTCATCTACTGAAGTGTCATCGTTAATATAGTATATTTTATGAAATCCTTCATTTACAATCTCGATAAGCGAATTTTGGAGCTGATAGTGCTGTCTATGAATAATAAACGGATCAACTTGCCGATCAAATCGCAATTGATTTCTATCTTGACATGTCTTTTCAGAAAAATTAAACACAATTGCTATGGGTAATATGTGATACGACTTTGCGAATTTCAGTAGAGGTTGCCGAGCAGCTTTAAGAACATTTGTGGAATCGATGATTGTTAATTTCCCTTTTTTAAGCCTGTTTTGGGCAATAAAGTCAAGAATTTCAAAGGCTTCACCTGTAACAGTCTGATCATTTTCATCATCTGAAATCATCCCGCGAAAAAAGTCTGAGGAGAGGATTGAAGTAGATTGGAAATGCTTTTTCGCAAAACTTGTTTTGCCAGAACCAGAAGGGCCAATTAGAATAACAAGTGCTAATTGGGGGATATTAATTTTCATTTTTTACCTTTGTTTTTTACAAAATAATTGAATTCTTGCGTAAGTCAATATTCTGAAAATGAATTTAACTTCTTGTACTATATCGATTATTTTGATATACGATTTTTTTTAATTAAAGGGCAAGCATAAGTTAAGTCAAATGTAAAAAATTCAATAAGGAGAAAATTATGATAATCGCGGGTGAATTGATAGCGGAAAGCCCAATATATCGGGGGAATTCTCGAAAAACTCTTTTTACCAGAGATGGGGATGGAACACAGCGTTTGGTATCTTTAGCCGGAGAAATATCGGGCACAGCTCAGGCACTTATGGATGCTTTTATTGGTAGATCAAAAAATTCCAAAAATATGGGGCTGATTAATCGACTTTGGGAGAGATTATACAAATCGCCTTTTCCAGACGGACTTATTTCAAAGATAGATTGCAAATTAAGAGCGGATTATTATCCTAAAAATAAACTGTTTGATTTACGCATGGGAATCAAACTAGATGACGATCGTTGGGCAATTGAGGCTCATAAAAATTACAAAATCGAAACATTATATCGTAATTCAGTTTTTGATTTTGCAATGTATGTCAATGATGGAATGGCACAACGAGATAACAATATGGTTAAGCTATATTTTATTTTAGATGAGTTGAAGGCAGGAAGATTTTGGTTTGGGGCTGGCAAAAGTAAAGGATTGGGAAGATGTAAATTAAAGTTGAATACAAAATTAGAAGCCCCCAAACAATTACCCCAGATCAATTCACAGGCAAATCATTTATGCATTCAAATGACTATTGATTCGCAAAATCCTATTTTGATTGGCTGGCCTTGGGGAAAATTAGACCCGGACACACCTGCATTCGCTAACGTTAAAGGAAAATTTCTTATCGAAGGCTTAAGCGAGCTGCCTGATACTCTTTCGAGTCGTCTATCCACAAGTATTGGAGGGTCAATATCGGATATGAACGACTGGAAAAAGAAGTTTGCAGAAAGTCTTCCGCAGGCGATGATATATGCGTTGTTGGATCAGCCCACAAGCACACAGGTTAAATATATTTTACCGAAAACTTCAGTTAACAAACTGGCGAAAGGTAAGTATCCAATTGCTCAAAAGATTCTTGATAAGCTTGCACCTGTTCTTGATAAAGAATATGACAGTCAGGAAGACAGCATTGCTGAAATTAATGAACTTTTAGGAAAAGAGGCTTCTAAAATAATAAAACGCGTAGAATCTTTGTTTGAAAATAAAACAATCACTGGAAAAAGCATAAATAAAAATAATTTACAATCCATTACGACTTCTTTTGGATTATTGCCGGATCAACTACAGTCTATTGAAAGTGCGGGAGTTGATGAAGCCAAACTAAAACCGATTATATCTGAAATTTGCAAAAAGGTACTCCCCCGATTATATCAAGGGATTGATCGTCAGGTAAAGATGCTGCAAAGTGATCTTTGGGTTGACACAGAAATCACAGGGCGTCGAGAGCATTTGCAAATCAAAGAAATGTTGTTAAACGGAAAAATTACAGAAAGGGATTGGGATAATTTTTCAAAACCCCCTGCGAGTATTAAAGAAACAGTTTGGCGTCAGTTTAAGAAAGAACATGAGAATGTTCGGTATAAATTCATGATGAACATGCAAAATCTCAAAAAAAGTATTCAAAATGACAAGAACTATATTGAATTTTTGGAGGTTTTTCGTAATCAGGTTCGTCAGGAACTGAGTCAGCTTAACAATATTGATTTTCGTTCTGGAGGGCCAGATCATGAAATTTCCAAAAAATATGGTAAGCCATATGATAATATGTTTATGCGCATGATGATATGGGCACCTTCTCAACAGAAAAAAGGTGAATGGGAAATTTTTATTCCGGGGTCAACGCTAAAAGGTGCATTTCGAAAACGGGCAAGTATGCTCTTAAATACGATTATGGGTGACCGAAGACGAGGTCAATTCATTATCGATCGGTTATTTGGAAAACAAGGGAGTACAGGTCTTCTCTTTTTTTCAGATGCATATTTGGTAAACCCAAAAGACATTAATACAAAATTTTGTTCATTAGATGGCATTCGCATGGACCCCGCAACTGGCACTCCAGTTGAAGAAGCCAAAGCTGATTTCTTATTTACTTATGGAAGTGATCTTAAATTTGCTTTTCGACTCGATTTGCAGGATATTACTGAAGCAGATTCAGATTCTCTTGCAGTATTTGGTTATTTGCTGAACGATTTTGGCCGTGGAGATATTCCTATTGGATCATTAAAAACATCTGGATTTGGATGGGTGAAATCATCCATTGACAATATTGAATGGTTAACGCTTTCCAATCGTGGTATCCATCAAAAATTCTTCGGCAAACTTAAATCATCTGGTCAATCAGGTCTGTGGAGTCAGACACTGATTAAAGGTCAGGAAATCACTACATTGATTCAAAGCATGCAAGCCGAAAAACTGTCCCAAAAAGAAACTGAGGCTATTTGTCCCATTCCAAGAGCAAGAGAAGGCTTTATTTCTCATAGTGCTTTTGGCGGATATTGTGGCCATCTAAATGTAATCGGAGAAATCGTTACGCCAATCTCTATTTGTGAAAGTGGAGAACCGACCTTTCAGAAAAAAATTGAAAATTCGCTTGTCAAAGGCTGGGACTTTTTTTCATTTAGTGCGCCAGAAGCCAATTCGCGCAGTACTGAAAAAAACTATGCCATTCCAAGTAAAAGCCTCAAAGGAATGATCCGGCATATTTATGCGATAACGAGCAATTCTACAAAAGAAACTCCAGATATCAGCCGGCTGAATCCCACGGATAGTTTATTCGGCTGGGTTGGTAAACGGCCAAACGAAGCCATTATGGGAAGAATTTCTATTGATTTCGGAAAATTTACGGATACCCGGCTTTCATGGTATAAAATCCCCTATCCGTATGGATCATGGCAATTTAAAAATAACCAATGGCAACAAATTGAAAAAGGGTCTGTTCAAAAAATTCAAGTTAATAATCAATGGCGCATATTTCCAAATGTTCCCCTTGCACCCTGTGTTTATCAATTAAACGATGATTTCCAGCCGGATACACCTCAAGCTGCATATGTTCATGCGATGCTTCCCGGTGTACCCTTTACATTCTCTATTCGTTTCTGGAACCTTGAAAAAGAAGAATTACAAAGATTAATCTGGTGCATCCAGTTAGATAATTCAATGGCTCATAAAATTGGCAATCATCGATATCTGGGCTTAGGAACGGTTCGTTTTCAAATTTCACCAGAAAGTCATTTAATTGATTGGAAAGCCCGTTATGAAGGTCGATCTGATAAAACGTGGCAAATTCCTATAACCGTATCTGAATGGATCAATCCTAAGGTACTTTCCAATTTATCCACTTTGCAGCAATTGCTAAAATGTTAACTGAATTTGATCTATTAAGGCGGTCTCAATCTGGTCTGGAATTATTGGCTATACTGACATTGCTAAACAAAGGGCCTTCCATTTTATCAATGCAAATGGAATTGGGACCGCCTTATTCAATTTTAAATGGCCCTTGTACAAAATGCTGGTTAAACGTTAGAGAAGCTGAACACATGTACTGCGAGCTTTGTTTAAGTATCATGGAATATAAAAAAGGAGTTGGGAAGTACATACGTAACACCGCAGTTATATGGGGATATCTCAATAGGATTCCTGAGTATTTTCATGAAAATATGTGGAAAACTGGTAATAAACCATCAGGAATTTATATTCATCCACCATCTTCTTTTTTGTTAATGATTCCAAAGGATGAAATCAGGCTGTTTTTAAAAGAGCTGACGCTTCGCTATGGAGATGATATTCAAGGACTACTTCAGATTTTTCCGACCTCGGGGATGAAACGGATAACCATGGGAGAAGCTTTATGCCGAGCTATTCATTATGAAAATTGTTACCCACTGGACAATCTGAGGATTCGTTTCTATTCTAATCCATTACAGCTTAATCGTCCGCATATCAGGGATAGTAAAGGAATGTTGACTTTTGAAATCTGTGAATTTTTGGATTTATTAGAAATGGCCAGTATATTTCGGTCTTTACTTACAAAAGACCAGCAAATTGATTTGTATGAAATTTTTACCAAATGTGAAGATGTCAGGGAACTCAGCTTTTTTTGGGGACGTTTTTATGGTGTAATTGGTGAAAAAGCTAAAGATATGTTGTCAACCTGGGACATTAGACAATGGTCTCAAAATAAATTTGAATTAATTTATGAATTAAGGGATTATGTGGCCTTTTCAAAAACAGATTAGAATGATTCGATATTTGTGTTTCTGGCGTGTTAATTCTTCATTGGCTGTCTTACCCAATCCCTTTTCAGTGGAATTATCGAAAGTTTTATGTACAATCATTTCTTCAAGGCTACCCACAAGAGATGCTGGAAAATGGAAAAAATGTTTACTTGCATATGATAACTTTATTGAAACTGTAAAAAGCCAACAAGCTCCCAAAACATCAGAACTGACACCTGAACTTTCATGGCCAATTCAAAGTGTACTTTTTGTTTATCCATGTAAAAATATCTATGGAAATGGGGAAAAGATTGTTTGGGAACTTAAATTATTTGGAGAAGATGCAAGCCATGAATTTTTTATTGAAGTTATCTTGCCAGCAATGGAAGAAGCAAGTCTAAGAACGGATTCATCTTGGAATTATCGAAATTGTATTTGGGGGAACTTTGATATTGAAGCGATCTATCTTGCTAATCAAGATAGGTGGGACCCACTCGTTTCAGAAGGCAGACTGGATTTACAATACAACGTCACATCACTTCAATATACTGATGATATTTTTAATAAATATTCGGATCCTATTAAGTATAATTATCGAAAAATCGTATGGTTAACTCCGTTTGATTTTTCGTCAATCTTCAGTAGTACCAAAAAATATGTGCAGACGGATGTATTACCGGTCATTGATGCAACACCAACTCTGTACGGAATTGTAGATGCACTGTTATACCGATTACATTCTATTTTAGAAGGGAAACGGACTGCACCTGAAAATGTCTGGAATTGTTTTTCAGAACAAGAAACGAATCAGTTACATACATTGATGGATGAAATTAAGCGTATTAATACGACAAATACTGATATTCTTCCCTCTCAACATGTAATTGGACACTGGATTGGACATCAGACTTTTGCTCGAATTCCATACACGATTTATCCTTATCTGGAATTAGCATCCATGCTCCATATTGGCCGACAAACTCATGTAGGCTGCGGAACTTTTCAAATCGTTAAATATCCGGCTAAGTATGATTCAAATTCTTTAAACACCTAATTACATAGTATTGAGTTATTCTTATGATTCTTGAAGAAATAAAAGATACAATTGAGTTCATTAAATCGGATCTTTGTAAACAAGTTGAAGAAGTTGTCAATCAATCCATTCATAGCATTGTTCGAATTCCTCTTGAAATGAACCATCTTCTACTCCCATTGCATATCATTCAGCATGCATTGCCTTCAAACAGCAGATGCTGGTATGTTTCACCTGAGGATCGGCTAAGTCAATTTAAAACCTCAGTTATGCTTAATCATTTCAAAGAAGGCATAGTTGATGTGAACACCTACTGGCAAATTGATGGATATCAAAAAACAGTAGTTTTCTGGTCAACAGAAAGCCTTGTGGATCATTTGATCGAAATAGAATCTAATGATATGCAATATCCTGATTTTATTGTATTTGATGAAATGGACATCGTTACTCCTGAGATTAATTCACGTATGGTGGAGTTACTGTTACGAATTAATACACGTGTTCACCTATTTTTTTGTGTATCGTATGAGCGCAATATTAATCAGGTAACACACTGGATAGAACAGATTTTAAAACAACCCTATCAGATGATTCTTTTAAATACGACACCGAACAAATTCTTACCTGTGCTTTTGGGTTCATGGGATTTAATCCCGTTTATTGATAAAAAACGCGTTGCATTAAAAGCGAAGCGCTATTTAAAAGAAAATCCAGATATTATCAAAGTGAATGATCACAAATTTCGATATGAACTGGTTGACTATTTAAGAAAGAAAAATTTTACTCCCTGTATTGTTATATTGAATTCATCGGAGGATTGCGATTCTTGGGTAAAAACTGCATCTAAGAAACCAACACACCATGAAAATGTGGAATCGATATTAAACCATTTTAAATGGAAAACAGGAATAGAATTTGACCCTTCAGAGCTAACAGATTTACTAAATAAAAAACTCGGCGCTATACATTCCAAATTGCATTATCGGTGGGCAGAACTCATTGAATACTTGTTTTTTTATAATATTATTGATGTACTATTTACCACACTGAACTATAGTGAACACATCCATGCACATGCTAAAACCATAGTTATATGCACTACGAATCGTGAAGTTGTTCAAAATTCTAATCCAGATGTCATGAATTCTGTAGATACATATCACATCAAGCGATTGGCTACGAGACATAATACCGAAAACATTAATCACATTATAGCGCTTCATACCCGAGACATGGATATCACGCACCTTAAAGATATGCTTGTTTCACCACCATCAACGTTTAATTATCCTTTACACGTTGGATTTCCATTCTTGCTTGGCTTAATGTCGCTTTTAGACAAAGATCCAATTGAAATCGTTCATGATGTTTTTCAGTGGGAGCCCATCGATGATGAAACAGGTACAAGACTTTTGGCCATGTTTGATGAAATCAAAACAGAATTACCCGAAGCAAATTGTGGCTCTTCATTGGCAACACTGAAACTAAGAGATATCATGTTTAGATTACAACAACAGATCAATGATGTTGAAAATAAAATTAAACACGAACAGAAAAATAAATTCGGCAGGTTATATGAGCAGCAGCTTCAGGAATTATTAAATGAAATTGAGTTATTACCATGCAATTCATGCCCTAATTATCAAATCTGTCATCGGAGATCGCACCGTAAATTACGAAATTTATTTGATGAATACTTCCAATTGAACCGAAAAATATTTAAAAGTTTTGCATTTTCTCAAATTGAAATAAGCGATTATGTAAATTGCCTAAGACATGTGAATGCCATTGATGAAAAAAACCAATTAACCCATTTCGGGCGTCTGTCATCGAGATTTTCTCTTACCTTTCCTATGTTACTTGCAACGTGCATTGAACAAGACATGTTCAAAAAACAATCGGATTCAAGCCTCAATGTTGCATTTGCGGGGAGTTTTTCGGAAAGCGATCTCTCTATACCTATGGGGAAATATGATGATTTTGTCTTTCAGGATATTATCAATGGGTATGATCAGATTATTGATCTGATCACTCCAATGAGACGCTCCATCTATAAATATGGTTTTGTACCCAATAAGCCTTCATTACTTTTCGGGATGATACTAATGGCTTGGCAATCAGGAATGGATATCCATTATATTGTAAGCCGATTGAATATCTCAGAAGGTGCGTTTATTAATTTATTTTATAAAGCAAATTATTTATATCATCGAATCACTACTGCATTGTAAACAGTAGTGAAATGGTGTATGTGTGTAAATAAATTAAGTGTTTCCCTCCATACGATAAGACAACAATTTTTTATAGAAAAGTTATAGACTTTCAGATAATTCATTTCACAAGGCTAGAGGAGGAGATAATACATTTTAGTATATCTCCGACCGATAACGCTGTGAAATTATTTATCTGAAAGTCTATAAATAAAATTATCAGGTGTATTTTCATTAACCCTTAAATCCATCTAATAAGGAGAACCAATGGAACAAGTACCTATCCTCAAAAAACAAGGTTTTTTATTGAATCCAAAACTACAAAAAATGCTCAATCTGATTAACATCATCACTATTCTTGTGATTGTGGTGGTAATACCTATTGTGATGATTACGGGAATTACAGATACGTTTGTTACGACACTTACCCAAACGGTAATTATTCCTCAGGCGAATCTCTTTATGAAAAATAATCCTGAATTTTTAAGTGATATTGGGAAAAAAATCGATAAAGTATCGCTGATTACGATGGTGAATCGTCTGTTAAAAGATGAACCCGGCGTTATTAATGGCTACATCCAACCGTTGGATACCGATTCTCTGGCCAATGCACTAAATATTGTTATCCGTGAAAATCCCAAATTAGCCAGCCAGTTGGTCAATGGCTTAGATGCCCAAGCATTAGGAACACTCATCAATAATATTCTACAAAACAATCAGGTATTTACTCAGAATCTTATTTCAGCTTTAGATAAAAAAGCATTAGTTGAAGTGATTAATGCAATACTTGAAAAAAATGGCGATCTGATTATCGCAATTGTTTCAGGACTAAATCCACAGGTTGTTTCTGGTATTATCAATCAAATATTAAAAGAACATGCTGATGTCATCTCTGCATTAGTTGGTTCTATGGATGCTAAAGCCCTAGGCCAACTTGTAACGCGCCTATTAACCGAACACAGCGATTTTTTAAATCAATTACTCGCTGGACTTGATCCCAAAATAGTAGGTTCAGCCATAAACCGGATTACATCTGAACAACCTGAATTCATTATTGGTTTAATCAATGCATTAGATGCAAAATCAATTGGAAATGTTCTGAACACCATATTAGACAAAAATAAACCATTTGTGCTTGCACTTGTAAAACATATAAACACAGGATTATTGGCTAATTTAATCAATGGTATTCTTGAAAATCAACCCACGCTACTTTCGGATTTGCTTGGTCAGTTAAATCCTCAACTGCTTGCCAAAACACTGAATCTGATTCTTGAAAAAAACGCGAATTTTGTAAGCAGTCTTATTGGGTCTTTAAATGTAAATGCACTGGGAAATACGGTAAACCGAATTCTGAAAGACCATCCGAGTTTTGCAAATCAATTAATTTCTTCTTTAGATGCAGGTCTCTTGGCTCACACGTTGAATGGCATTTTAAAAGCCAATCCATTATTCATGCCTAATATCATTGGTGGATTAGAACCTGAACTGCTTGCCCAACTGATCAATACCATATTAGATCAGCATTCAGGGCGTGTCAGCATACTTATCGGTAAGCTTAATATGCCCTCTTTGGCAAAGCTATTGAATAGCGTATTACGTGAGAATCCAGACATGCTCGTATCGCTCATACGTAATCTTGATGCAGGTATTTTAGCCGCATCACTGAATAGCGTATTAACCCAAACATCAGAGTTTGCAAGTAAACTGGTAGGTTCGCTTGATGCCAAAGCCATTGCACAGATTGCAAACAGATTATTAAAGGAACATCCAGAATTCGTTTCTAATCTGGTCGGCGGTATGGAACCAGCCATATTAGGGAAATGTATAAATAGATTACTTAAAGACCAGCCTGTATTTTTAGGCGAACTGATCGCCAATATTGATACAAAAATACTTGCCAATACAGTGAATAACCTTTTAACCAAAAATCCCAATCTTGTTAAACAACTTATACCAGAACTGAATCCTTCTGCTGTCAGCAAGCTGTTAAACAACGCTGAAAAAGAAGTGTTAGCCTTAGCCAAAGAATTAATGCAGGGACAAAATATGCTTGCCCGAATTGGATTTATTCATAAAAGTAATTTAGGTACGGGACCGGGGATTCCAGCGGTAACAGCAACAACCACATTGGTTGAATTGATTACCACAGAAACGAAACGTTAATTATTTTTATGGCATTGTTCAACATTAGAACTACTGAAAAGTGTTGATTTCAGTTAATACCTTATAGTAGAAGTAAAAGCATCATAGCTACTCAAAATATCGGTTCCACAGATGAAGTTGTCCAATTTATTATTGTTGCACAAGGAGATATCAAGGAATGAAATGTTTATTTAAACAAAAAATAGTAACCTATTCCATTCTTATGGGTTTATTATTATGGAATCATCATCCTAATGCATTGGCGATAGATACATGGAATACATCAACGATTGGAGTTGATATTAAAACCGATGTTACGAGTATTGGGCCTTCCACTGGACGAACTTTAAATATAAGTATCTTTGGCTTGGATCGTCAAGGTAATATTGATGTATATGGGGAATCCGGTGGTTCTTCAATTATTGCATCTGTAACAACTTTATTAGGAAATTCTGTGTATGGAAACACATCTCCCAAACAAGCATCAGGTAATACATCGACGTTAGGAACATTCGCAACCACGGTTGGATATATTCGGCTTTCACATGGTATTGGTTTAACTCATATTACTTATCCCAACGATGTAAGCGGCAAAGACACGGTTAAAGTCGTATTGTTTGAAACCAGAACAGATGAAAGCGGAGTGAATGTCCAGACACGCCAAATTGAAATGAAATCCATCACTATTGATGTAGCTCAAGCAGACCCAGCAGTAAGCATTTTAAATATTGAATCATTTACCAAAACATCATCGGATACATATGGTCAAAGTGAAACCTACCCTCAGAATCCAACAAATGAAGATGGGGACTCAGGATTACGTGAAGGATATGCAAAAGTTTCAGTAAACAGGGCCGGGGGGCTTTTTGTTGTAAAGGCATATCATATCAAACCTGACCGATCGTACCAGCTTGCAACCACAGCCACTGGACTGGTAACTATGACGTTAACGGGTTACTCTGATGCATATGAATCAGATGGAGATAATGTAGCCAAGGAAAGCTATGTCTATACGATGACCGGACAAATGAGAGATGGCCAAGCTTCTCTTTCTATACCCACGGGTATTACTAAAGCAGGCCGATACAGAGTTGCTGCAACCATGAGTACCATCAGTTCTATCAATCATCGATTAACCAATAATAAAAATAATGTGGATTACCTTGATGTGCTTCCAGATATCTACTCAGCATCCATTAAATTGACCTGTAACATGAGCGTTGTATCCAATACTCCAGCTAATAATCAAACCCCAGACGCTGATGATGATGGTATTGTGTTTGATCCAACATTTACAGCATCACTTTTAGATCAATATGGGAATTATGTGAATAAAACCGCAAACATGGGGGTAGATGTAAAAATCAGTGATGCTCAATCTAAAATTGCTAATTTTACAATAACGATACCAGCAAATGCAAATACCGCGAGTTTATTAGTGGATAGCAGCACATTTTCTATAGGAACTTCATTACTGACTGCAACTGTACCCTTAAATTCAAGAATCCAGCCATCTTCAGAACTCAAATTAAAAATCGTATCATCAGATAATCAGCTTGCAATGGCTTATAGTCCTTTGATTGAAGGTGATCGAGATTTGTACCCAAATGCTGTAACAGCCGGGTCTGCTTTTGATTTTGCTCAGACATTTATTGGAGTTGATACCAATTCAGATGGTGATGCTTCTGACGGAATTGAGAATACAAGATTAACAAACACAGATCAACTGTTGATCACAAACCTGCGTAAAGAAGAAACCATATCCGTTTGGGTACTGGATGGAACTCCAGATCAAATCCGTGCAGCCTTTACAAAGGTATGCAGCAAAACTGATTTGCAAACCTATGGGGTTCTCATTCATCATAAATCAGAAAGTTATGCAGATTGTATTGTATATCCATCTACTTCGTCGAATCTTGAAATTACTACAGGCTCGCCTTATAAAGCCTATATAAAAGACTACTCTGGTAATATTGTTACAGAAGCTATCCCAAAAGTCGGTACAACCGGTTCGTTTACATTGATACTCAACGCATCCCGTGTTTCTTTTGAAGATGCTTTTGGCAATATTTGCAATACAGGAAACATACGGATTGCAACGGATAAAGGAACCGCCACCGATCCAGTTGCGATTGGTTCTGCAACAAAATATATTACTGTCACCTATGGGGGGACTTCTGTAGGTGAAGACCAACTCAACATTACATTTACCCAACCGGGAATACAATCTATCAATAATGGTGCAGGCTTAAAGGTGAAATTCCCAAAATCAAACAACACGCTTGCCACATTTGAAGTGTATCCAAAACCATCAACAAATATTATCGTTCTGCCAATCAATGGCACTATACCCATTACGATTTTACCCAAAGATTCCGCTGGCAATAACGTTACATTAACGAACGGAATGTTTATTGATTATGATGTAGCCGGCATGTCGCTATATGTATTAAATTCCACGACACCTATCGTATCTGGCGATCTGATTGGTATTAATATGGATCGACTGCCATTAAAAGTTGAGGCGAAAACAACGAGTGGGACGTATTCCATAAAATTACGCAGCTATGACAGCCTGAAAAGAAAAACCATCAATGTCAAAGTGCAGCCCTATAACGTACCACTTCAGGTATCTTCTCAAAACGTATCAATTGTATTGGGAGATACTGAAACCATTTCGATTTTTGGTGGCATCCCGCCCTATTCTTTATCAATACCAATAGAATCCCAACAGTTTATTTCTGCAATTCTTGCTGAATCGACTGTTCAAATCAGACCCTTTAATCTATCAGATGCCCCAGTAGTCTTGACAATTATGGATAAGAATAAAACTCAAGTGAATGTTTCCATTACCATTTCCAGACCTCCTCAAGAATATTTTGTGGGGCCGTCATTACTAAAGCTTGAAGAAGGACAAACTGGCATTGTGAACGTGTTATACGGTAGTCCACCCTATACGATTAGCCTAGAAGGATCAGATTATATCCGCTTAAGCACATTTCATTTACCAGAAGATGGGCAAATCACGGTTACAGGTTTACGAACAGGGAATGGAAGAATTACTGTTACTGATCAGGCGAATAAAGAATCTGTTGTAGATGTTACTGTCATTAATGCAAGTGTAGTGATTCAAACTCCAACTGCTCCTGTAATTCAGATGCCAACTACACCCGATCAAATTACCAAACTATCCCCTTTAAGCATTGGTTCTTTAATTACTAATCCAGCAATTCCGGGGCATCTAAAGATTAATGATACCATCGGTCTTTCTGTGAAATTTGGTAAATATAGTGAAGAAATGAAATTGTTTATATGTATTGGATTCCCTCCGGATCCAACCAGTACGGCAAATATTTTAATTCTGAATAGTAATCATGAATTTATACCCTTAGAATCTACTGGATTTATTCCATTTGCTACAGGTATTGGACCATTTGTGGAAACCATTTTTAAACCTGCTCCAATTTGTACACCATTTGGACCTTCCATTCCAGAAGGCACATGGCTGATCGCATGGATTGTTATTCCTTCAACTCAGGACATTCATACAGTAAATTGGGCAAAAGACGCGCTCTTTTTTGGTATGTATTCCTTTGATGTTTCGTGTACACCATAGAGCGTAGTATAAGGCAGAAAGATGAAGTATTATCCGATTCAGTTAGATGTTCGTGAAAAGAAGTGTTTAATTATTGGTGGTGGAAGTGTTGGAACACGCAAGGCAGCTACACTGATTAACTGTGGTGCAAAGGTTACGATTGTTAGTCCTGAAATCACCGATGTTATTGAATCCATGTCAACCGATGGAATGATACAATTACAAAAACGTGAATATCAGTCTTCTGATATTCATGGTATGTTTCTTGTCATTGGTGCAACAAACAACGAAATATTAAATCGACAAATTTCTAATGATGCACAGGAACATAATATCCCATGTAATATTGTTGATCGTCCGGAATTGTGTTCATTTATTCTGCCCGCAATTGTTGAACAAGGTGATTTGACCATAACCATCTCAACATCAGGTCAAAGTCCAGCATTTGCCAAACATTTACGACGGGAATTAGAAAAACAGTTTGGACATGAATATGCGATTTTCCTTAAATGTATGGGCGAAATTCGTAAATACGTGCTGAATTCCAATTTAGAACTGAATACGCATCAACACATATTTGAAACAGTGAT
This sequence comes from Deltaproteobacteria bacterium YD0425bin50, assembly GCA_002753105.1. Lineage (GTDB taxonomy): Bacteria > Desulfobacterota > Desulfobacteria > Desulfobacterales > YD0425bin50 > YD0425bin50. The sequence continues at coordinate 36,519 of PDZT01000003.1, forward strand.
TCAACGTGGATTATTGGATTTAATTCGTCAACATCAATACACAGAAATCAACACCTTATTGCATGATCTACATATTGAATTAGATTCTAAAACACTAATAGAACTAAACATAGGTGAGAATTATCAACCAACCCGCAAACCTTCTAAAGCTTTCTAAAATCCGATGAAAATTCTTGACGTTATTCAAAAGTATCGCAAGCAAACTATTGCTTTTATTTTTAAACATACAGTCTATTTCGGAATCTTTAGCTTATGTATAGGCTATAGTATTTTTTTACTTATTCCGGATTGGCTTATTCAATTCAATATTATTTCGTACAGTTCAATCACTCTGATCATTGTTATCAGTTTTTTGTTTCCTTTGTGCAGTTTAGTTTACCATTACCCTGTTTTGGGTAATAGTTTTCTCAAAAAAACACTAACTTCGCCTTTTTCAATTGGTGATATTCGATCAGCCATTGAAATTGAGCTTGGAAAAGCATATCCTGTATCGTTTCAACAACAAAGTATCTCCTTTGAATTGTCTTCTGCATTTTCTGATAAGGTCGCTAGGTCAATTTGTCTTGAACTCAACAAAAAACGTTCTTTTTTTACTAAAAAACTGCTTCTATGGGTATTCATAGGAATAGTTACATTATGTGGGATATTATCGTATTTTCGATCCCATTTTTTAATGGATATGTGGACTGCTTTAACCATGGGCATTCCTTTACAGTTTATTTCTATTGGTCCACCTTTAGAATTTGAAAAATTTGAAGCGCATATTTTACCACCAGCATACTTAAATCAAGACCAAATAACTCGTATTGACCTCAAACAAACACTTAAAATTGAAGTCTTACAAGGATCCAAGCTTGTTCTCAAAGGAACGTTGTCAGACTGCCAATCAGGGCAACTGATGATTTTTACGCCTAAAGGTTTGGAATATTTTCCTGTTACACTACCTGAAAAAAACCAATTTGAAGTATCGTTTATCGTTTCTATAGAAAGTGTGTTTGCATTATCTTTTAAACGAGCAATACTTGGAAAACATAATGAAAAAAGCCGTATATACAAAATTTCAGTATTGACCGATCAACCACCGAGCATCCAAATCCATGCTCCTGAAAAATACCATACGATAACCTATGGCCAGCCTTTCGAAATCATCATGAGCGCTAGTGATGATTACGGCATTCTTGAAATTACACTGTATCATCGGGCGGCTGGCACAACAACAGAATATCACCGACAACTGATCGCTCGTTTTCCACGAGAAGCTCCAAAAGATTACAACACCTCCTATTGGTGGAATCCAATATTTATTGAAGGAGAAACCTATAATCAGTTAGCGTATGATATTGGAACTGAAAACATTGAATATTATATTGAAGTCCGCGATATTAACCTGTTTTCACCACAGTCCACTACCAAAAGTGATCTACACTATATTCGTTTTGAAAACGTTCTTGCAGGTTATATACAACTTAGACAAATTATTCTTGATTTGATCAAAGAAGGAAAGGCGATTGATCTTAAACGTCAACCCGGCGTAACCAATTATCAAAACCAACTGGCAAAAGCCTTGACACTATTTACAACAACGTTTAAGGATGTACTGCCATCGAGTCGGCTTATTGAAGAAACGCAAAAAATGCTTCATCTATTATCGCTTGGAATGAATCTCAATATTCAAGACATGCTGAATGAGTATATTCACTTTCTTGAACGGTATTTGCTTTTGCTCGAAATGGTCAAACAAGTCGAAGGAATGGATTTTGCCTCAAAGGAAATGGCAAAAATTTCATCCGAACTGAATAAAGGTGATATCCGTCAGGCATTTAAAAAAATGCTATCTTTAACCGAGTGGTTTGAACAGGAGTTTACGAATGAACTTAAAGAAATCCAAGACCTTTTGGAAAAAGGGGATATGGAGTTAGCCAAAAAAAAATTAGAAGAACTGCTTGACAAAATGAGAGAGAGTTTATCGGAGCGTTTTAAAGCAGCGCAATCCATGTTTCGTCAACTGATGGAAAAACTCTTAAAACAACTTCAGGGTCTTACTGAAAAAGCGATGGCATGTCACAAACAACAAAGCGCAAACCTACCGGTTACTGAATCTGAAGAATGGGATACTGCGAAAACCTCTCAGAAGTCTATAAATAACAATATATATGATCTCAAAACAGAAACGGATGAACTTAAAGAACAATATCCTGTTGTATTTGACATGACATCTGAGAATGCACGTTCAGCACATCTCTTTGGAATGGAAGCGTTGGCTAATTTACAACAAAAATTGCTTTCACAATCGCTCAAATCAGAAAATAATGTGCTTACTTATTTAGAAAAATTTATGAATCAATTGTCTCAGCAAACGCAAAAGATTAAGCAATATTCAAAGGGAAATTTTCAAGACCTGATGTCAAGCATGTCTCAAACAAGTTTTGTCTATATACCTAAAGATGCCTTGTATCCCGTACCTGTTGAATATAAAGATAAAATTATTGAACTTAGCAAAAAACGAAACAAAATTGATCAAAATACTCTTTTATTCTGGAGAGATGTTTTACAATAAAAAAATAGGTGGAAATTATATGCAAAGCATGGTTGAACAGTTAAAACACGATTTTCGAAATGCATTTGATCAAGTCAGCCAAGTCATTATTGGTCAGGAAAACATGTTAAAATTGATCTATACAGCTATTTTAGCATGTGGTCACACGCTGCTTACAGGCGCGCCCGGCCTTGCAAAAACATTATCTGTCAAAGCTGTATCCAAGGTCTTAGGCGTTGATTCTTCTCGAATTCAGTTTACGCCGGATTTAATGCCGGGTGATATTATTGGTGTAGAAATTCTGGATTTTGATCCAGAAACCAAACAAAAACAATTTCGATACATTCAGGGGCCTGTATTTACAAATATATTGCTTGCCGATGAAATCAATCGGGCAACTCCGCGTACTCAAAGCGCTCTTCTTGAAGCAATGCAGGAAAAATCGGTTACGTTAGGTGGAAAGCGATATATTCTGGATGCGCCTTTTATTGTTTTTGCAACACGTAATCCGATAGATTATGAAGGGGTATATCCCTTACCTGAAGCCCAGTTAGACCGGTTTATGATGGAAATTAATGTTGATTATCCTAGTATGGAACAGGAAATATTAATTGCAACTCAGGATTTCAGTCAATCTATTGATACCATCAAACCTGTCTTAGGCAAAGACCAATTGAGAACCTATCAGGCACTTGTGGATCAAGTCCCTATACCTGAATCTGTATTAAAAAAAGCAATCGCATGGATACGCAAAACCAGACCCCAAGACCCGAGCTCCCCAGAGTCTGTTCGGGATTTTCTCCAATGGGGAGCAGGCCCGAGAGCTGGATACCATCTGATGCATACGGCTCGCGCCCATGCGTTACTTTATGGACATGGTGTTGTTACTGAAAATGATATCCGATCTGTTTTTCCTAATGTGTTGCGTCATCGAATTATTCCTTCTGCCATTTTTAACCGTTCTTTTAGAGACATTGATGAATTCATTTCCACCATCATCGCTGATGCATAATATTTCACGGTATCGTATTGATTCCCGAATTGGTAAGTTTTTAATGAACTTGCAAGGATCAAGCATTCGTTTTGGTGAACATGTTTCTCATACTCCGGGATACAGTCCTGAATTTTTGGATTATCGAAATTACCGACATGGCGACCCATTAAAAGATATTGACTGGAAATTATCCGCTAGAACTGAAAAAGTATTTATAAAAATTCGGGAAAGCCATCGAAAAACAAACATGGTTATTGCTGTAGATGGTTCTGAATCGATGCGGGTAAACTATTCTGCATCAAATTCATCAAAATGGATCAGCGCGCTGACATGCGCCTATATTTGTGCCAAAATTGGGCTTAAAAGCAGAGATCAAATTTATTTAAAATCAAATACTGACAATATGATATTATCTTCTGAACAAAACTTAATGAGAGCCTTACTTCAATTGGAATCCTCAACTTTTATAGACCATTTTTGGGACAACCCTATTGAACACGGTGAACATTTATTTATGTTTAGCGATTTTTTTGTAGATATAGAACGTCTGTTGGCATTTTTAAAGTCCACATCTCATAAAATGAAAAAAATTGTTGCATTTATTGTTCAGGATGCTTATGAAAAAGAGTTATCTTTTACAGGAAGATATCAGCTTTTAGACCCAGAATCTGATAAAAAAATCCTTTGTCGCATGAATGAAATCAAACCGAAATATCACCGTATGTATCAACATCATTTTGCACAGGTCATGCATATCTTTAAATCGTTTGGTATTCAAAGCATCTTTATTTTAACGGATACAGACCCGCTTACACAATTTTTAAAAATTCAGACATGATCGTTTTATTGCTAAACAACAACGTATCAAAAAAAAGGCAGGATTAACCACATATCCCGCCTTTTTTTAAAGATATTTTTTAGCTAATAGTTACGTGACTAAAATCGAATTTCCCATTTTGCGCCACCATAAATACAACTGGATTTTTCATCATCCCCTTTGTTATTGTCTAAATAATCAATATAACCAACTTCCGGGACAATAAACACACCCGTTGCCAAATCAATTTTTGCCTGAGCATATACGCATAGCGTATCATCAGGATCGGAGCCTTTTGTATCGAGTTCATGACTCTGATAACCAGCGCCAGTTTCTACAGTCATGGTATCCGTTGCTTTGAATCCAAATACGCCGGCCACACCGTAAGAATTACAATCTTTAACATCATCATTAACTACAACAGCGGATCTGGCACCTTTTCCTGATAAACCAAATTGATCCGCATTCGTTGAAAAATAGGCGGTACCTTTAATATAAGCCGGGCCTGTCTTTAATTCAAGATGAGACCCAACAAGAAAAGCATTTACATCTAGATCTTTTTTGGGGGTTTCAATGGAATAATATTGATAGCCTAAAAATGGAATAACTTTTAAATTATTGACTGCCAATTCATAGCAGGCTTCAAGTTTAGGGAATAAGCTATCCACATCTCCTTTAGTTCCTAAATCAGATGATTTGGGTTTAATCAGAGCAATTTTTGCTCCGGACATGGAAACTTGTAACATGGGTTGTCTGCCAATATAAGCCTGACCATAATTCAAAAGCCCATCATCATCATTATATGCTTGACTACTTATAGCATAATATGAGGGTGTGTAATCCTGACCAACTTTGAGCTCTCCAGCACCGAAATTCCATGTACCAAATAATCTTCTCAGATTTGGAGCACTTCCATATTCAAAACAACCACCTATGTTGTCATTTTTTGCAGTAGCTCCGATACGGGCATTGGATTGTAAATCCCATCTTGTACTTGCATCATGTTTGTCGTTTATTTTTTCATCTTGATAAAAAGTTGTCATTCGAGCATGACCATAAAATTTCCATTCTGCTGCCATTGAAGTACTAACCCATAATAAAGCAATGAAACCTATTGTCACAATCCAGAGTAAATGTTTTGGATTTTTCATTATAATTTTGCTCCTCTTTTTTGTTGTAAACTCAAAAATCATTACATGATAAGAAATTGATATTTATTTACTCTTACCTTGCCATAGCAAAATCTACTACCTTATTCTTTTTTCACCTCCTTTCTAAACTTGTCCTCGAATAATCAAAAGCACAACCATTTGACTTTCTGTCTAAAATTCCTTATTAAAAAAGTATTATTAACATAATCATTATTTTTTTTCAATAACATTTTAATAAGTTACATTAATCAACGTATCATTTTCCCAGCGTGTAACCCAGACTGGGAAAAGGGTTTCTCTGTTTTAGCAGTTTCCTTTATTTGAGATAATATTGCGTGAGCAACGGGAAATCATCCTTGTGTTGCAGGAGCACTTGTTCCATTCTGTCAAAAAATTCAGTACTAGGAATTTTGTCCTGTTCGTGGTCGAATTCTAGCTGTGCCTGCATTGCTTCCTGAGCTGAGCTGGTATTGCCGTTTTTAAAATCTACCATTTCAGGGCACCATTCTGTCGAATCAATAAATTTACTGACCTCATCAATTAATTTAAAAAAAATATCATTATCAGGGGTAAATGAATTATCTCCTGAGGTAACAATTTTTTGCATCATCCATAGTTTATCTGTTTTATACCCATCTTTTCCATAAACGCGGATAATATCGAGTGAATCTACAGATTGAAGAATACCCGCCTCTACATTATCAACCCGGCCATCTTCTCGGTGCACAACGCATCCCCGGGCACTATCAAGATACGGCTGACTGTCTATGCCCTGTGAAGCCAGATATTCCTGCAGCTTATTTCCGCTTTGGGATTCAAACACGTCTTCCCCTTCTTTTTCTCTGCCAGAATCATGAAATGCCACAGCTCGATATAAAGCATACGTATCCACTTGTATCCCTTTTTCTTGCAGCATATTGACAAGCGCATTAGTATAAATAAGGGCACGGCAAATATGCCGACGGCCGTGAGTCCCGTCCAGTTCAGTATGCAGCGTTCTTTGTGTCTGATATACATCCAAAATATTAGGAAGCTCTCTCCGAAACCCTTCAAAAGACTTATCAACAGGTTTTCCCGGATCCGGAAATGGAGCTTGAATAAATTCAGTTTTTGTTGAGTAAAGCTCAAGGGGTGCGTTTAATGCCGTTGCTAATTTTTGCGCACGCTCAAGGTCTCCGGGCTGGAGTTCATCCTCACATATATGCAATGCTTTAATATCTTTAGTTAAATCAATTCCGCCAAACACTTGCCCCTCGACATATTCGCTGATATTCGTTGAAAGTGTCTGATCTTTTTTGGCCTGCTCACTAATGTCATCAATCATGCCCCGTTGCATATCTCCGATTACATTTCCCAATCGATTGAATGAAGTTGCATACTGCGGCCCCGTACTTTCAAGAACAAAAGATTCCCAGATAACATTCATCAGGCGTTCATTATCTACTTGATATTGTGGACTTGTTGGCAATGATTTAAGGCCTGAGTTGGGTAACAGCTCAGGGAGTAGCATGACATATTCGCTATCTGGTGGCCTACCTATTGTAAATTCCTGCCCCTTCATTCCGCTAAAATGGTGAAGAAGCCTCGCCTTGTTTTCCTCATTAAGCATTTGTTTCATTTCAGGGCCTGCGCTCTGTAAAAAAGTGTCAAGTTTAGTGCTGAAATTTTCAAGAGTTTTATCGCTGATCATATGCCGGAATGAAGAAAATGAAGCCTGCGGTAAATAAGCTACACGCTCTTGTTTTACGTTATCTTTCAGCGCAACATAACTCCGGCCGTAGCTCGGTGCAGAGCCTTCCTTCATTCTGCCAACATTAAGCGCACCGGATAACGGAAAAAATGAAGGGCTATCAGGTCTGCCATCTACTTCTTTTAGAGTTGGATAACGGGTTTCTTCAACAAACTGACGGTGGTCATTATAGGTTTTTTTGCTTTCTGTCTGAGCTGTTAGTTGAGCAAGCTCAAAGGTATTTTTTAATTTCAGGTTTTCAGGAATGAGATTGCCATGTTTGTCAAAAAATGGCGAATCTTTTCCGCATAACGTTTGGGTACCGAGATTAAGCGTAAAATCAGCATCCTGTAACACTTTTAAAAATTGCTGGGCGGTAACGCCTTGTTTTGATACTTTTGTTTCAGCTCTTGGGTCAAACCTTACTGAAGTATCTGCACCTTTCAGATATTCATCACTCTGAAACGACAATTCTTGTTTTGAAGCAGTTTTTTCAATATCTGCAAGCACATGCAGATGCGCTGTTTTTAAATCATCCGGCTTTGCAGGCTTGGTTTCGGAGTCTGGAATAACAGCTCGTTGTGCAACTTCCATATTGATCATGCCCTCGATGGTATTTAAGTCGCCGAGAAGATTATCTGATAGAAAACTATTTTCGCCGGCAAGCTGCAGACGGAGATCAAGCATCTGGTGAGAAAGCGTGCCACGATAGAGTGACAGTAGATCGCTGTTTTTCATTTCTCCTAAAGAATGGGCTAAAGCGCCCTGCAATAGATTATCGAAACGGCCTTGATCTTCAGCTTTGTAAGAATAACCAGAGTGATTTCGCAGTTCTTCAAGTGAGCTTTTCAGTGCTTTCATACTTTCAGGGTCGTTGGGTTTGTTTATAGCGTCAAGAACTTTACTGGACACGATATTAATTGCAGACTGCATGATCGCATCTGTTCGGCTTTGCATGGCTTTACTGATCGTTTCACGATTTTCCGGTAAAATAGAATCAGGCGAATCAAAGCGGATCGGTTTTTCCACTGGGATATCCATAGCTCGGCTTTGCATTTCTCTTGAAACCGCCTGCTTTAGTTCCATAATGTGTGCCCCTGCATAAGCCAGATCAGTCTGGGCAAGCTTTCTAAATGCGCAAACTCCAGGATCATGTTGATTACTCACCGATATGCCAGCAATAAGATTCTGCATTTCATGCGAACCCAAATTTTCATGAAGACGTAAAAGCTGTTCGTTATTCAGGTCTTTCAGCGGTACTGCCATTGCTTCTGTTGATAACGCTTCCGGCTTTCCTTTTTCAGTTTTAATGCTAAGATTCAGGGAGATGGCATCCATAACTACTGATGATTTATCAACCACCTTACGGGATAAATCTGCAACCATCGAATTCAGCGCATCCCCAGAATTAGAAATGGTTTCAGGCCGATTCGGTACTTTACCTGAACGAACTTCGGCAATATCTGTAACAAAATCGCTAATCATTTGCTGGGCAAAGGCTTTTGCTTCAGTTGGCGATGAAAAAGCGTTTACATCGGATGAGTTTCCGCCGCCATAACCCAATTTTTCAAAAAGCTTATCCTTAAACGCACCCAAATCCTTCGCGTTGATATCTGAAAGATCAACATCATGCCTGACTGAACATTCAGTCTTTGCACCATCCAGCAACCCCTCAAAATCAACAGAATGCGACAGCATCCGGTTCGAAGCCAAAATTTCACTTTTAGGTCGCATCTGATCTGCTGAGGTTTTGGTCATTACTTCTGATATTACACGACCTGTCAAAGCTGAACCATCCTGTAGTTTTTTGTTCAGTAACTGACCAGCCATATTGCCGACCTGTTCTCCGTATTCTTCACGCATGGTGCGGATAAATGACTGCATCACTGCACGATTATCTTCAGCGAGTTTAGCGCCAGAAAATGTCTTCATCCAGCCAACCTTCATGGCACCGAAAAAAGGTTTATTTCCATAGACGGTAAGATGTTCTTGATTTCCTGCATCCAGACGTAATTGTCCGCCTGTCTGTGCCACCTGTTTAAAGGAGTCAATCGTTAAGGGCATAATTATTTCCTTTATTTCCTAAGTATATTAATGTGGGTTAACTGCAAGTAAATTATTTTTTATAAGCCAGAGCAGTGTAACCATAAATTTGTCTTGTGTTGTAGCTGTTTTTTTCATTAAAACACCAACCTGTTGAGTACATTGGGCATCTGCAAGAAGTTGGAAAACGAGATATGTATCAAGCTTTCCATCATGCATTTTGTAAACAAATGGATCTTCAATGGCTTCGGCCACCATCTTTCCGCGCTCTGTAATAACAACAAAATCCGTTTCAGATATGATATGACTTGCATAATGTCCAAAGACATTAAAATAGCCAAGAAATCCATGAGAAACGCTCGATCTGTTCCATGGAATTGTCTCGGCATGAAGCTTCAATTCACGCCATAGTTCACGATACTGCCGTATAACATGAGACCATGAAAACAATGAAAGCGCTCTGCTACGAGCATGTTCACCCATTGAATGCCGTAATTCTTGACTGGCAAGAAGCCGTTTAAGACGGTCAATCATTACTCCCACATCCACAGCCACGGATTGTGAAATGGAAAACAACGCTTCACTTGTCTGATAAAATGCAATGGGGCTTATGCTATTGTCGCACTCAGCCCAATAGGTTGGAATTAAATATCCGCTAACACCATCTTCAACTAAGTCCCGATATCCGCTCCAGTATGACAACACAACTGGACGCTGTGCCATCATTGCTTCGACGGGCACGATACCGAACGTCTCCTGTACATTGTCAGCAGCAGATAAAACAATGTCAGCCGCTGCATATATCTGATATTTTTGTTCAGAAGAAAAATTAAAATTAAAAAAGAGATGATCTGAAATCCCCATATTACGCGCCTGACTTACAATTGCATGCAGGTAAGTATTGTCAGCATGCGTTGAACCTGCAATCAGAAGCGCAGTATCCTTAAATTCTTCTTGTGTAATTATTTCCTTCAATGCAAGCAGCACCGGATACAGATCCATTTTGGTGAGCACGGATATCCTGCCGGGGCAAACGATGAGCCTACGGTTTATGGGAAGATTGAGCGCATCTCTTGCAGATTTTTTGTCTATTGTCAAAAAATCCTGCGGTTCAACCCCCAAAGGTATAACATCCAGTCTTCCCCAGTATGAAAAATTTCCCCCCTTAGTATCACCCGCATTTGCCCGCAGCATGACTTGAGAAAAAATATGTTCCATTGCTTTTTTCCCGCTTTGGCTCGTACATATAATACTGTCGCAAGGCAGATGAGGGGACACCATAATATTTTGAAAATTGTCCATAGCAGGTTCCATGCTTAGACTGTGAGTAACCCCAGTAACTGGAAAAAGAATATTCGAGTAGCAACGTCTCAAATAGCACAAGTTTGCAATATAGGGATCAGAAGCATGAAAAACATCATATTCCAAGCGGCTAAGGCATCCCGGAAGTTCTCGAATACGAAATGCCTTCATTTTTACAGGGTGATCGAGAGTATCAAGGAAAGTCTGATATGTATCGCAGAATTCATGCAGTTTCTGATCATTCAGAAAAAAATGATACTCGTCAAATTCACCATAGCGTAGCAGCGCATGTAAAAAACCTCTGGAAGCTACCCGCATGCCATAAATAATCTGATGGCTGTCATCATGATAATTGATTACACTTCCGTATATTGACATAGGTAGGTCTCGCAAAAAATATTAGGGTTCCGTGACAGAGAATTTATGGATTCGATCATCGTTTCGGCCAGTTGTCCTGAACACGATTAAAGGATTTAAGGATAGACAGGATTTAAGAACTTGCTAATCATAGCAATCATGTAATCATATAAATCGTGTTCAGACAATTAACAAATGGCATCAACAATGATAAGGCCAAAAGCCAACATATATCAAGATGTTGGATACAGCCATTCTCTTACTTTTTGAATTTCTTCCTCAGTTATCTTTCGTCCATCATCATGAAAGCCAATCGGGTAGGTGAATTTATCGCTTTCTTCTTGCCTTTTATGTTCTCTGGAGGGCTGTTTTTGAACTTCTTCCAGATATTCGCTTTCAGTAATGGGTATTTCCTCAATGCTGCCATCTTCAAAACACCTCACTTTAATATAGTCTGTTTCGGTTTGATACACTTTTTCAGCCATGACGATCATTATTCAACCTCCCTCATTTTTATGACAAGAAAACCACTCTGATTCGTAAATCGGTCTGTCACTTCAAATTTAGTTAGGGGCTTGTACAACACTTCTTCTTCATCTTTAAATGCAGAAAGGCCTGAAACATCTTTACCATGCCGTCCTTCAATAATAAGAACTGGCTGTCTCATGTTTTCAGGATTATCGCCTTTCTTTTCCGCATGTTCCCACTTATGAGTACTTGTAAAAGCAAGCTCAGTTACAACCGATCCTTTTTGATATTGATCTAAAAATGGGCCGGGTTTGACAGTTCTATAACACAAGCCTCCTTTATCTGTAAAATCTGGAAGCTTTTCCATCCCAGTGGCTGCTGCTTTTATTGCTGGTCGGAGATAGTCATAGTTTGTATCTTCAGGATTCCGTAAAGCACTGTTCATGAAATTAAAACCAATACGAGTTTGACTCGTGGTATAGGAATAAATTGATGCCAGTTCACCTTTGTTTAAAGATGACACATCCATCTTATTCGATCTAGCATTGAGTTCTGCATCGAAATAAAAAATCGCACCGTGTCCCAATGATAGTTGAACATCACGCTCCATTGGGGGTTTCTGTTGTAGTTTAGGCTTTGGTTCAATTTTGGTCTCGGTTTTCACTTCTACCTGCTCTACATGCTCTGTCTGCTTTTGCGGAGGAAGAGATTTTGCCTTCAACTGTTCTGCTAAATCAATGACTTCATGAATTCTTCGGCCGGTCAACGGTTTACCTTTGTCCAGATGGGAAGCCAATCCTGCTGTAGCCATATCTCCAACATCAGGATACGCATCCTTAACCCGAGAAACAAATTCCCGAACTGTTTCTTTATTTGCTTTGACTTCAGAGTTACTGCGGGTTAGCCAGTTCCATAACTTGCCTAAAGCACTAGAGGGTTGGGAACTAGATGCTTTTACTTCATCATTCATTGAATCGTATTGAACACGAGCTGCACCAGTAAATGCACTGAAATCTTTTAATGCTTCCATTTCATGTCCCATCAGACGTCTCCTTTGTTATCCTATTAAACCATTACGCCATGCAGGGGTAATGTTGAGGAATCAGTAATAACATCTTGAGTCCCTTTCTGCGTTATTTCGACAATTCGATGAATCCATATCTCGGCTGTATTGATAAATGTTTGCAGCATCGTAAGAAAATGATGAAAATCCATCAAACCAAGCGGTTGTTTATACGCCATAAGAATCGTTTTATGTTCGGAATTGATACCTAATGTGGCTCCACCAGTGCCGCTCCAAAAATAATTGGCTTCCAGCACTGCCTTAAATATCTCGGTTTGTGTATAGTCGTCATAACAGCCTACTTCACAGTAAACCGTAACAAAATCGCTATCCGGATCACGGAAGAGCGTTATCAACAATGTTTCATCAATTTTTAAAAAGCAGTATTCATCCTCATCTATGCTGAGATTAGGAATACCTATGGAATTCCCCAACTCAGCAATCAAGTTCATAAAATTTTCCTTTGCCATAGAACGCTTCTCCTTATACCTTATCCATTACTACTTAGGAATTTTGGAAATGTATCCTGCTCCATGACCATTTTAATATGGGTGGAAGCCGAATCGAATAGATTGGTCAATTGTCCGGCAGCTAAATCCTGCATTATTTGCTGTCTTATTGAATCATCAACATTGATCTGGAATGGAGCATCATCTTTGATAAACTGGTCAGTAATATGTTGAGCAACTTTTTGCTGTTCATTTGCTGGAAGTTTTTTATAATCAGCAACATTCTGAAAGAAATAAATATTTTCCTCGCATTGTTTGGTTTTGCTAAAGGCTTCAAAATCTCTAACACCCTGCTTAGATGCAAGCACGCTATCAAAGGATGTATTGGGTGTATAAAGCTGAAAATTAAGCTGTACCAAAGCATTGGTAATATCTGGAGGTACCTTGCTTCGTGCATCTATACTTGGCGGTTCAGTATCCATTGGAGCAAGCTCATCCATCGATTTGCCTAAAACCTTACCAATAACTCCCAATGCTGATTTGGAAATATTATCCATCCTTCTAGCCAAAACAATTTCATCACGAACGTTAGTGGCAGTATCATCACCAGATGCAAAAAATCCAAGGCTTTCATTTAATTCCTTAACTTCTCTGGATGAGAAAACATCAAGCATCTTTTGCATTTCAGGTTTGGATAAGTCTGATACCTCAAGCCCTATCATTAATGAATGATCTTCAAGCGAGGCAAGCTCATTTGCGCCGGTTTCAGGATCTGCAGCAACGAGTGCTCTTCCTTTTTCTCCAATTTTATCATTCAGTTTATATAAGTTTTGCATAAAGTCAGACCTGGAAAATGGTTCAGCAGTAAGGCTTGATAAAACGGGTCCAGCAGATGTGCGCAAATCCCAAACCATAGTCAAATATTCCTTTGATTTAATATCAGGATTTTTAAGCACTAAATCTTTCATAAAGGCTTGATGTTGAGGAGGAATATTCAGTGTATCCAAATGATTAAAAAGCGATTGTTTTAATTTAACAAATTTCATGACTTCTCTTTTGGTCACTTCTTTTGCTGTTTGTTCTGAAATCGGTTGTCGATCTGATGTGGCGTTACCATCTACAACAACCAATCCTTCTGCCAAAACTTCTTTATAAATTTTTCCGCTTAATTTACTCAAATCCATTGCGGACAAGTCAACATTAAAACCAAGTTCATGGCTTACTTCAGCGAATACCTGTTTAAACCCATTTCCTTCAGAATAATTCGTACCCACTCCATCATTAATATGCTTCTGGATGTTACTATTGATAAATTTTAAAGCAATCTGTTTTGCCTCATTTTCACTTATCACTTTCATATCGGCCTTACCTTCAATTTGACAGGCAAGTCTTATTTCTCTGGCCACTTCGTTTTGAACCTGCTTTAAATCAAAATTTCCATCTGGTACAAAATGTTTTTCTCTACAGACTTGAGTGAATAACGTTCCAAAATTGGTTTGACCTGTGTTGCTGTCATCGTGTGCAAAACGTAAAATTGCGAGTTCATTGGTGTCATGTCTTAGTTTTTGCTGTGATTGTGCTTGGCTGATTGCAGTCTGAACTTTTCTTGAAGTTAACGGTTTTCCTGAAGCAAAATCTCTCTGGAGACTATTGGCAGCCATATCGCCAATATCTCCTTTATAGGTATCTCGTAAGGCTTGCATAAACGACTGCATTACAGCCTTGTTTTCTGAAGAGACTGTCCCGGGATGAAGTTTCGTGTTAAACCAAGCCGCAACTTTTCCAAAAAAATTTGTTCCTGTATTTTTGATGGGTTGGTTCGCATCGTTACTTAATTTTAACGTTCCACCTATTTGTGAAGCGTCTTGAAATCTATTGATAGAAATCGGTGGCATATTTGACCTTCCTATATGAATAAAATGATTGATCTATTTATTTTGCAGCATTAAAATTTGAACTTTTATGCCCGTATTCCCTGTGGTAAAACGTATGAGGATGATGGCATTGTTTCTTGGTGTTGAAATGTTTTAATTTTATTAATCCAGTTTTCGGCCACATTGATAAAATTTTCAACTGTTTTTTCGAGTTTATTTGTAGTTAAACTAGTAAATGGCAATTGATAGGCCAGCGAAATAATATTGGCATTTTTATCAATTCCGATCGTTCCGCCAGCAGTTTCTTTAAAAAAATAATTAGCGGTAAGAAGCATCTCATAAAAAGCTTCTTTATTTTCATGGGGAATTTCTCCAATATTGGTATAAAAAAATAACTGTTCTGTTTCAAACATGGCTTCAATATTCACGACCACATCGTCAAACATAAGACATAAATACCCGTTTTCATCAAAAGTTAATTCTGGAAGTCCAATATTTTTTCCAAAATCGGTAATCATTTTTTTGATTTCTTCTTGTTGCATACTTTCTCCTCTTTTGTAAGACTGTAAATGAGTGTTGATAAGTCAATAACGAATAGGAAAAACTGATCATGGCTAAAGATATGCAAAACATATAATGCGGTGTCAATCAAAAATTCAAAAACGTTGTCGTGATACAAGGAGGGTAAGTGTAGTCGAAATCAAACTCATGCTGAGGAGGGGAAGAGGGCTTATAACTACTCAGGTACAAATTGCTGCAACTTAAATAATTTCACGGCGTTATCTCCTCCCTCTAGCCTTATGAATTATCTGAAAGTCTATATGCATCTATCCCTGAGTAGTTACGATTTTTATATTCCTTTTTTAGTTTTCAAGTGCTTCAGCTTTCAAGTCTTTCTTCAGTATTTTTCCAGTTGCAGTCATTGGAAGAGCTTGCCGTATCTCGACGATTCGTGGATATTTATATGCAGCCATTTGTTTCTTCGACCATTCAATAATCTCTTCTGGGGTAATTGTTTGGCCATTCTTTAAGACTACGAATGCTTTTACTTCTTCACCATACTGTTCATTGGGTATTCCAATAACAGAGGCAATAGAAATCGATGGATGGCTCATGAGTACTTCTTCGATTTCCCGGGGATAAACATTGAATCCGCCTCGGATAATCATATCTTTGACTCTATCAACGATGTAGAAATAACCTTCATCATCCATTTTTGCTAAATCCCCGGTATGAAACCATGTCGTGTCTTTAAAAGCATCTTTTGTGGCTTCAGGCTTTTTATAATAGCCTTTCATTACATTATGGCCCCGAATTACAATTTCGCCAATTTGACCCGGAGGAACTTCTTTATTCTGTGGATCAAAAACTTTTACTTCCACGCCCCAGATGGGAGTTCCAATAGATCCGGGTTTTCTTTCTTTATGAAGTTGATTGAAGGTTGCAACCGGGCTTGTTTCTGATAATCCGTAACCTTCCAAAATAGGAATGTTATACTTTTCACCGATTCCTTTAAGAATTTCTAAGGGAAGTGAAGCGCCGCCTGAAACACCAATTCGCAGGGTTTTGGATATTTTTTGAATGTCATATTTATTCTCTTTGTCATTATACATTAGCAGTTGCCAATACATGGTCGGCACACCCGCAAATACGGTTACATTTTCATCCTGCATGGAGCTTAATACTGCTTCTGGGGTGAAACGCGGAATTAAAACAATCGTGTTTGACATGGAAAAACCCGCATTCATTTGAAAAGTTTGCCCGAATGAATGAAACAAAGGTAATACAATGGTATGAATGTCATCATGAGTAAGATTAAGAAGTTCTCGACAACATATCGCATTCATAAGCATATTGGAGTGAGTTAGTTCAGCGCCTTTCGGAAGACCAGTCGTACCCGATGTATAAAGAATTACGGCTGTATCTTCAGGATTGGTTTGAACCATATCGAATTCGGGCGATTGGTTGGCAATGAACATCCCCATTGTTTTTATACCGTCAATGGGCGATGGTGATGCTGGGTCAGGAGTTATCACCCAAAAATTGTTGCAAGTTCCAGCCGCACGGAATCCCTCAAGGCCTTCTTGAGCCATAGGAAGCTCTGGTGTACCCTGAAAACAAAAATAAGCTTTCGCTTCGCTGTCCTTCAAATGATAGGCTATTTCACGTCCTTTAAGCAGTACATTCAGCGGCACAACAACAGCTCCGGCTTTAAGAATGCCATAATAGATTATAGGAAAATAGGGAAGATTTGGACAGCTCAGGGCAACTTTATCATTTTTTTCAATGCCAACGCTCTTTAGTCCGTTCGCTACTTGGTTTATCAGGGCATTGACTTGACCATAGGTGAACTGCTTATTGGCAAAGATAATGGCTTTTTTTTGAGGATTATTTTTGGCGCTGTAATCAAAAATTGATGCAAGATTTAACATGCTTTTCTCCTTATTTTATATTTTAAGTACCAACAAAGAGGAAACAGTATCAACGTTCCCCCACACTAACATCCACTACTTGTTTATATTTTATTTTATGGTGTAAAATTTGTACTTAACTAGTAAATCATCTTCATTTTGAAGAAGCAGCTATTCCTTTCATTTGCAATAACGCAATCGTATCAGTCCACCGCTGACAAATTTCTTCAGATTTTTCAGATTCCAGAAAATCTTTGATGCTGGCAAAAATCATACTATTTATGGCTTTGGCAAGGATCGTCGTATCAATATGTTGATTTAAAAATTTCTTTTTCACGCCATTAATCAAGTATTGTTTCGTAAACTCATTGATTTGCTCAATGGCATTATTGGTTTTTTTATGTAATTCAGGATCAATTCTCAAGTTTTCATAAAAAATAACCTGCCCTAGTCGATTATCTTTCATGAAAAAATCAAATAACCGGTCTCCAATCCGTTGAATTTGTTCTTGGTATTCTTCAATGGTGTTGCTGCGCTCCGGATCCTCATCACCCAGCGCTTCTTTGATTCCGATGATGATTTCATCGATGACTGAACTAAAAATATCTAATTTGTTTTTAAAATAACGATAAAAAGTTCCGTGCCCCATATTCAGTTTTTCCGCAATATCTGATATTTTCGTACTATGATAGCCTTTTTCTGCAAATACATCTAATGCAGCGGATAATATTTGAGTACGTCGTTCTGCAACTCTTTCATCAGTCATTGATTTTCTCCTTTTTAAGAATGACATGTCATTCTTCTATGCGTTGCGTCATGATATGTCAAGAATTTTTTTGTCAATTGAAAAAACGAATTCAATTGAATCCGTTATTGTTGAGTTGAGATACTGTTCCCATTTATATAGCATTCACCTGGCCTTGATTATCATTTCGGCCATTTGTCCTGAACACGATTAAAGGATTAAAGGATAGACAGGATTTAAGAACTTGGATTTTTAGCTAATCATGGCAATCATGTAATCATATAAATCGTGTTCAGACAATTAACCCGAAACGAGAATCAAGACCATTCACCTTTTACAATTTCTATTTCCTGTTTAGTTAATGCAAAGATATTGTAAATATAATTATTCAGACTGGATAAATCATCATAACCAGTCGCATAAAGTTCGTATAATTTTTTTAATTCCGCATGTGTATTTTCTTCAAGAATTGGTAATGGTAAAGATTCAATGTGATTTCTTAACACTTTTTTAGAATGATATATTTTTCTATATAAGAATGTATATAAACTTGAATTGAATAGCGTAACAATGGATTCTAAGGGGTAATCAATTATGGGTATAAACAGATTTGCACTATTTAAAATAAGCCTATTATGTCTATCCAAACAACATATTAACCTATCTGAAATAAATCGATATACTATTTTAGTTTGTCTATATAATTCTATTGGCGCAACCTGCTGATACTTATCAGGATTGAATTCGATAAAGCGCTCAGGAGTACTATAAAAAAAAGGATGTATATCTTTCCCACGAAAAATTGGCTCCGAGTTATGTGTTGGATTTGTTAAAATATGCTTTTGATTGTTTCCAGTTACAATTCCCAATGCAAATTTAGAATTATTTTTTAATATAGAATGGTTACTATGATAAATTTTTAAAACTATAGTTGATTCTTTATCGCTTGCTGTAGCTGAAATAATGAAATCAGGCGATATTAGGGATGAATAATAAATACGATTTAGAATATGATTCTCTGTTGAATAAACTTCAAGATACTCGTGCTTGTCTTTTATATTTAACTCGAGTCGAATCGATTCTGACATTACGCCAGTAAAAGCATTTCCAAGTAAACATATCTTCATTGTTTGTTTTTTAGTTATTAAATAACTGCGAATTTTTTTATGAGTAGAAACATTCAAAAAAGAGTGAGGAAGAAAAAAAATAAGTTTTCCATTATCTGTCAACTGTTTTATCGAATTATACAGAGCAATACTAAAAGATTCTGTGGTATCTATAATAGGATATGTTTTAATGATATATTTTTTTTCTGAACTTGAAAATTTACTACCCCACGGTGGATTCGTAATGATAAAATCATATTTTTGATTCACCTTATGATTAACTAAGCCATTGTTAAATTGTTCATCAAATATGATATCTTGTTTTTCAATATGAGGTGTTATATTTGGATTTTGAAAAAATAAACAAAGATTGATACGGCATATTTTTAGCGCTAACTCATCTGTATCTTTTGCATAAATATGATCTGAGTCATGTCCATGCTGCAACGTTTTCATCAATATTCCCCCGCTGCCACAACATGGATCTAATACAGTTTTACCGATAGGAATTTTTATGGTTTCTAATAAGCTAGCTGGCGTGTAATATACACCCCGTTTTGATTTTGCTGAAATACTTTGGATTGATTGATAAAAAGCACCTATAAAATCATCATTTTTGTTATTACACAATATGCTTTTAAAAGGATGAGTAACATTATCTATGTCCATATGTATTTCTGTTAGCCATTGTAAAAGAAATATCTCGATAGCTGAGTTTGGATGTAGAAACCATTTTTCGTTTAATAAATTGGCTGCATGAAGTAGTTGTATAGACAGAGCGCATACGCTTTGTTCAACCGATAATCCACACTGTTTATGAATGGTTATTGCCTCAACTAATTGATCTTTTGAATAATGATCTTCAATCCCCAAAAAACAAATATAATGATTATCCGTCAAGGAACGATTCGCTCTTGCTTTTAATTTAGTTGAATCATTTGATATAATGCTATTGATAATGTTTTGAAATTCAAAAATAGTAAACCCCTTTTTATTACTTGGAGCTGTAATTGTGCCTGTTTTTATCCAATTATTTACTGTGGCTATCGAAACACCAAGTGTATTTTTAATATCGTCTTTCGTTTTTAACATACGTCCCCCTCTTTGATGTTATGAAATGGGGTGTAATTCAAGCTTGTTGGTTTAAGAAAAAAAAAATATAGGATCATCATTGCTTCAATGCGAAATTGTCTAGGGGCGAGGCATGCCTCGCCCCTACGAAAACGTCAAATTCCAAATTCTTTCTTGATATGAATGATCTCTTTTGGTAGTGTTTGCATGATAAATGAGTATCAAAAATTACTTGTTATTTCTAACAATTTTTTAAGGGAAAGTGAATGGTTTCAAATATATTTGATTCAAATCAGTGGGATGAAATAAACGAATTTCAATTTCAGGATATCACTTATCATAAAGCCAAAGATCAAGGAACGGTTCGAATCGCTTTTAATCGGCCAGAATGCCGGAATGCATTTCGACCTCAAACTGTTGATGAATTGTATATCGCACTTGATCATGCGCGTATGAGCACAGATGTGGGTGTAGTATTGCTGACAGGAAATGGCCCATCGCCTAAAGATAATGTATGGGCATTTTGTTCTGGTGGAGATCAACGAATCCGAGGAAAAGATGGATATACCTACGTGGATAATAATGGTTTAAACTTAGGCAAGCTAGGCAGACTCCATATTTTAGAGGTTCAGAGATTGATTCGGTTTATGCCAAAAATTGTTATTGCAGTTGTTTGTGGTTGGGCAGTCGGCGGCGGGCACAGTCTTCATGTCGTTTGTGATCTCACGATTGCTTCAAAAGAACATGCAAAATTTAAACAAACTGATCCAGATGTAGCAAGTTTTGACAGTGGTTATGGATCAGCATATCTAGCCCGCCACATCGGGCAAAAAAGAGCACGCGAAATTTTTTTTCTTGGATTGACGTATTCAGCTCAAGAAGCCTATGAGATGGGGATGGTGAATCGTGTCGTCCCGCATGAAGACTTAGAAACGGCATCGCTCGAATGGGCACAGATCATGAACAGCAAATCGCCAACAGCAATGCGTATGCTAAAATTTGGGTTTAACTTAGTGGATGATGGGTTGGTTGGCCAGCAGCTTTTTGCTGGAGAAGCGACTCGTTTAGCCTATGGTACTGAAGAAGCCAATGAAGGACGAAGTGCATTTATTGAAAAAAGGCCTAAAGATTTTTCAAGGTTTCCATGGCATTATTAGAAATAACCTACAGATATTCAGATATATAAATAATTGCAAAGATGAACGATTGTAGGGGCGAGGCATGCCTCGCCCCTACGGGAATTTACAACTTCTCATTTTGCTCGCAATTGTGAAATTTAATATCTGCAAATCTGTATCAATTGGACGGACAACAATGCAAAAACATAAAATACTCGCAATCGATGATGAACAAGCCGTAATTGATACAATCAAAGAGGCCTTAATCTATGAGGACTACGAGATCATTTCAGCAAATGATGGCGAACAAGGCTTGCAGTTATATTCTATTCATCAACCCATATTAGTAATTTTAGACTTAAAAATGCCCAAAATGACTGGTTTAGAATTTTTAGAGCGTCTAAAATTAACGCCTTTAGACCCGGGAATCATTGTGTTAACTGGTCATGGATCTTCAGATGAAATAGAAAAGTGTTTTAATAATGGCATAAATGCGTTTATGAAAAAACCGTTTAATTTTTATGAATTGGTAGGTTTGGTGAGAAATATTATTTCATTAAAAAGTGCTATGCTGCTTCTACACAACCAAAAGCTTAAAAGCCTTGGAATGATAACTGCCGGTATAGCTCATGACTTCAATAACATTCTGATGGGTATCATGGGATATATAGAATTAGCGATGTATGATTGCCCTGCGAATTCCTCTATTAGGCATAATCTCGAAAATGCCTTAACAAATACCAAAAGGGCAGCAGACCTGACCAAACAGATATTAACCTATACTGGAAACAGAAAATCAATAGTAACTGCTTTAAATCTGAATCAATTCGTTACAGAAAATACACAAATCTTAAAGTCATCTATCTCTCAAAAAAGTGTTCTGAATTTCAATCTGTCAAGCAATCTTCCGAATATCATGGCAGATATGAGTCAAATTCAAGAAGTTCTCATCAATTTGACGATTAATGCCGCTGAGGCGATTGGAGAGGATACTGGAACAATAACCATCAGGACTGGAGTGCAAACCTGCGATGATGCCTATCTTAAATCCTGTTGTTTAGATGAAAAACCTTCGCCCGGTTTGTTTGTTTATTTAGAGGTGTCTGATACGGGGTGCGGGATGGATCAGGAAACGCAAAAACTCATTTTCGATCCTTTTTTTACAACCAAATTTATTGGACGTGGTCTTGGAATGTCTGCGATATATGGAATTATCAAAGGACATAAAGGCGCTATTTGTATTGATAGTGCCATTAACATCGGTACAACGATTCGAATTCTCTTTCCTGTGTCTAATAACAGCGCCAGTGGTGACACATAAAAAAATAGTTTCAATTTCAGCATCCCTTCCCTATTGATATCACTGTAAAAAAATATTCACCTTGCAATTAAATTTTGCAGGAGGCTCAAATAGTTAAACGAATAGAAAGACGCTAATCATGCTTGATATGAAAACAGCGATGTTCAGTTATTTTATAACGAATGTCGCAATTACACTCATTATAATGCCGATGTGGTGGCAAAATCGCAACCAAATTAATGGACTAACTTTAATGTTCATTAATTTCGCTATTCAGCCGGTTGGAATTTTGTTGATATTACTTCGTGATATCATACCCAATTTTTGGTCTATGACGGTCAGCAATACGTTGATCATTTCTGGATTACTTTTTTTTTATATGGGACTTGAATGCTTTGTCAAAAAACAGACCTCTCAGTTTCATAATTATCTTTTCATGATTCTTTTTTTGGGTCTCATGACTTATTTTACGATCAACCAACCGAATTTATCTATCCGAAACATCCTTATTTCAATTGCTGTCATATTTCTTAGTATTCAATGCAGCTATCTGATGCTGTATCGTGTAGATGTGATGTTGAAACCTGTAACCCAAAATATGGGCATTGTTTTCCTTTTTTTTGTGTTTCTCTCTCTGTTCAGAATTACCACATTATTTAAACCACACTTCTTAATCGACTATCATTTTTTTAACTCACCACTCTTGCAGGTATTATTTGTATTTGCCTATCAACTGCTTAATTTTGCGTTACTTTTTAAAGTTATTTTGATGATCAACCGCCGTTTGTTTTTAGAGATAGCTGAACAAAAAAATACGCTGCGAGTAATTTTAGATACGCCGTATGATGCTATTCTACTATTAGATAAAAATTATACTATTATTGACTGCAATAAGGAGACGGGGCGACGTTTTAATACCACACGGGAAAATATAATAGGTAAGAATTCCACGGATGTTCTGCCTCATCATGTATATCAGACGAGAAAAAAATTTTTTGATGAAGTGTTTAAGTCAGGCCAATTTTGTCAATTTGAAGATATTAGAGATGGAAGATGGATTGATCAACATGTTTACCCTGTGTTTAATAAATACGGAGTTGTTACAAAAATAGTAGTTATAGGGAGAGATATTACTGACCTTAAGAATGCAGAGAATGCATTAAAACAAAGTGAAAAAAAATACAGGCAGCTTGTAGAACACCTAAATGAAGGCGTCTGGATGATTGATAAAGATGCTTATACCATATATGCTAATTCCCGCATTGCAGAAATACTTGGTTATACTGTCGAAGAAATGCAAGGAAAACATTTATTTTCATTTATGGATGAAAAAGGCATAGAAATAGCCAAAATGAATATCGAACGCCGCCAACAAGGAATCACAGAACAACATGATTTTGAATTTCGCCGTAAGGATGGAAGCCTGATATATACAACATTAGAAACCTCTCCTATTATAGATGATAACGGAAATTATTGTGGAGCACTTGCGGCAGTAATGGATATTACTGAGCGCAAAAAAATGGAAAAAGAACTGCTAAAACATCAGATTCAATTAATGCAATCGTCTAAAATGGCTTCTTTAGGAGAGATTGCAACAGGTCTTGCTCATGAAATTAATCAGCCGTTAACGTATATCAGCGGTTTTATTCAAAGTCTTGACAGAGACATAAAAAAGAATTGTTTAAATATCGACATCGTAAAAGATAAGCTTAAAAACAGCTATCATCAAGTCAACCGCATTGTTGACATTATTCAGCATTTGCGAACTTTTGGAAGAAGTGATTTTGGATCAGTGCATCATGTTAATATCGAGACCGTGTTAAATAATACGTTATTACTCATGAAAGAGCGAATACGGTTAAGTAATATCAATTTAATCCTTAATATTGAGGCGCAACTGCAAACCCTATTAGGTAATGCCACTCGATTAGAGCAGGTATTTATTAATCTATTCCAGAATTCTATAGAAGCAATACGAAAAGGTAATCGTACTGCTGAAATCAGAGTCGATATTTACACATCTCAAGATGATCAAGCGGTTATCATCACTTTTGCGGATAATGGCATAGGCATAGAGAAATCCAATTTAGAAAAAATATTTGAGCCGTTTTTTACAACAAAAGAAGTTGGAAAAGGCACAGGGCTAGGCCTTTCCATTGTATATGGCATTATCAAAGAACATCATGGCAGTATTACGTGCCATTCAAAAATAAATGAAGGAACTACATTTAGGATTACGCTGCCGATTATGGAAAAGACTAGGGAAACCGTATAACGGTTTTCAACCTGTTCCTACAATTATATAGATGCAAATTTACCGTTTCGTGTACTATAGACTTTCAGATAAATAATGGGTGCATTCCCAAAATATGACAACAAATAAATAATGAAAAATGGTACCGCTTTTCTTTCATTTAATATAACAAAACCCCGAAGGGGTTAGACATACCAGCCAGGGCAACGCCCTGGGTAATGGATACAAACAGTTTTTAGCCCTGAAAATTATGCAAAATTGCCTGTGTGACAGTCAATTTTGACACAATTTGTTGTTGTGCAAAATGTCAATCAATTCTATATGCTGTATGTGCGCCATTTTGCACAACTATGAAGGGCGTGATATAATTGAAAGTCAATACCTTTCATCATATTCAATCCCATATTTTATTTTAAGAGTAAAATTTTTAGCTATTTCTTTAAATTAAACGGGCCTTGATCATCGTTTCGGCCACAATGTAGGGGCGATGCTTGTCATCGCCCTTTTGGAGGGCGAACACAAGGTTCGCCCCTACAATTCTGTCACGGCACGAATAATGTCTGCCGAAACGATGATCAAGGCCTAATCCTCTATTTTTTATATGTCACGCCCTTTCAGGGCTAAAAACTGTTTGTATCCATTACCCAGGGCGTTGCCCTAGGCTGATATGTCTAACCCCTTCGGGGTTTTGTTATATTAAATGAAAGAAAATCGGTACCATTTTTCATTATTTATTTGTTGTCATATTTTGGGAATGCACCCGTTCGATCGTGGAACGCAGATAGGGGACGATCCATCGTCCCGAATTGACGTAGAAAGCGTTATAGGTTCTGGACGAAATTGGACGCTGGAGCGTCCAAGGGTGTGTTCCCACGCTGGAGCGTGGGAACGATGAATCACAAAGTAAATTCCCGTAGGCGGTAAACACATAAACACAACAAGTTACAGAAAGCTCTCTATCTTTTGTATAAATTCATTAATATTCATCGGTTTAGACACGTAATCATCAAAACCTTCATCCAACAGTTTTTTTTTATCTTGATCGTGTGCAAATGCAGTTATTGCAATTATAGGGATGTTTTTCTTTTGTTTAATGCGTTTCATCACTTCAGTTCCGCTAATCCCGGGAAGTTCTATATCCATCAAAATCAGGTCAAAGTCATTTTTAAGGACGATATCAACAGCATCGTTTCCATTCATGACAGATTCATAGTCGAACTTATCCTTCAATAACTCCTCTATTAAAAAAAGATTAAATGGATTGTCTTCAACCACAAGCACGCGTTTTTGGGTTTCTTTAGATACCTCTTTATTGTCGGTTTCTGGTAATTTTTCAATTTGTTTCTGACCATATACGCCTACTGGAATATCCACTATAAAACGACTACCAACACCGAGTTGACTCTCAATCGATATACTACCTTCATGGAGTTCAACTATCTTTTTGGAAATAGACAATCCCAACCCAATACCTTCAGGTTTTGAATCGTATATATCATAAACACCTTGTTCAAAGGGTTTAAAAATAATTCCTAAATTTTTAGAGGGTATTCCACAACCCTCATCCCATATCACGAATCGAACATTATTCGCATTGCAATTGACATCAATTCCTATGCTTTTGCCTTTATCTGTAAATTTAATTGCATTGGTTAGCAGATTGATGATTACCTGCTTAATCCGACGGACATCACCAAGGATGGTTTCATTACCTATTTCTATTTTTGTTTGGAATGTTAAACCCTTTTCCTGAACTTTCTCCATTATTATTGAGAAGCAATCCATCAGCATTAAGTCAACATGAAATGGTTCTTTATCTAATTCAAGTTTTCCAATATCGATACTTGAAATTTCTAGCAGATCATTAATTATTTCATGCAAATTCTTGCCGCCTTTACTAATGATTTGAATATATCGGAGTTGTTTTTCGTTTAGATTGGGATCCATTTTTAAAATTTCTGTAAATCCTAAAATTGCATGCAACGGTGTTCTTAATTCATGACTAATATTGGTGAGGAAAATAGACTTTGCTTTATTGGCAGCATCTGCCAGATCTTTTGCCGCTCGAAGTTCTTCTGTTGTTTTATGTAAAGCTTCCGTTCGCTTCTGAACTTTCTCCTCAAGATTTTTACTGTATTGTTCCAGTTCAAACGTTGTAATTTTTAATGCAATTATATTTCTAACCATGCCGATAAATTCATAAAAATTAAACGGTTTTCTCATAAACGCATTGATACCATGCTTAAAACAAGCTTCTATGTCATCATCAGAGCCATGACCTGTTAAAAGAATAACACCAGCATCAAATGGATTTAATGCTATGCTCTCTAAAAACTCTAAGCCATTCATCTTGGGCATTTTTAGGTCTAAAATAACTAAAATTGGTTTATATAATGAATATAACAGCAAGCCTTCTTCGCCATTATTGGCTGAAATAATCTCATAATCCTCATATTTTAGAGCTTCTTTAATCGTATCAATGACTATTGATTCATCATCAACAACAAGAATTTTATGCTTTGACATCGGTGTTCTCCATAATTGGTAGTGTAATAGTAAATGTAGTTCCTCGATTTTTTTCTGAATGACACGTAATCGTGCCCTGATGTTCTTTGATAATGCCATATACAATGGAAAGGCCTAAACCTGTGCCTTTTCCAACTTCTTTTGTTGTAAAAAACGGCTCAAATATTTTCTCCAAATGGGATGGTTCTATGCCTGTGCCATTATCTGCAAAACTGGTTATCACCGCTTTATCATCTTGAGATGCGGAAATATCGACTCTAATTTCAGCAGAACTGTTCTCTTTGCTCATTGCTTCTATAGAATTCTGGAATAGATTAATAAATACCTGCTCTAGTCTATTGGCATTACCTAATATAGTTGGCAGTTGAGACTCTGTATTCATGATTAAATTAATATTGTTTAACCGTATTCGCTCTTTCATAAGTAATAAGGTATTATGTAACATGGTTGCAATATTGATATGTTGAACTGATTGAGAGTCGTTTCTTCCAAAAGTTCGCAAATGCTGAATAATTTCAACAATTCGGTTGACCTGATGATAGCTGTTTTTAATCTTATCTTTTACTTTGTCGATACTGAAACGATTCATTTTTATATCTCTGTCGAGGCTTTGAATAAAACCGCTGATATATGTTAACGGCTGATTTATTTCATGAGCAAGACCTGTTGCAATTTCTCCTAAAGAAGCCATTTTTGACGATTGCATTAATTGAGCCTGTTTTTCTTGAAGTTGTTCTTCTAATTTTTTCCGTTCAGTGATATCTCTTGCAATACCGCCAATTCTAACCACGTGTTGATGGTCATCATGAATGACATATTTTCTGTCTTCTATCCATCTGATTTCGCCAGTATTACGAATGATACGATATTCTTGAAAAATTTTTTCTTTTTCGAGTAGTTTGCTTGAAATTTGTTCTATTTGATCACGGTCATCAGGATGAATGCTATTTAGCCATAACATCGGATTCTGTTTGAATTCTGAAAGCGGTATCCCATAAACCTTTTCTACATTAGGACTCATATAATAATATTCGCTTCCATCTGTCTTTGCTGACCAGACAACATCCTCAATTGTTGACAGTAATTCCTTAAACTGTTCTTCAAACTTTCGCCGTTCTATAATTTCTTTTTTTAATTCAGATGAATACCCTTCAATGAGTTGATACGAATTGAAAAAACGAACAGCCAAAATTAACGCATAAGAAAATATAAATGCCATTAACCCATAATGAGCAGAATACTTCGTATTTATTATAGAATTATCATGTAATATATCATTAATAATTGCAATTAGAAAAATTGAAAAGCCTATGAACATCATCATTGAGCCTTCACGATGATGTTTTAAAGCCAATACAATTATAAAAACAATATAACTGATCAATACTAAAAGGAATACACTAAATAGCGGCATGAGATTATAGTGAATAGTCTTAAATG
>PDZT01000387.1 GCA_002753105.1 Deltaproteobacteria bacterium YD0425bin50
TCTGCTGTTTTTCTGAATGCACTTCTAATAAAATGGCAATCGAATAAAAAGCACTGGTTTCCATTTGAAAACGCAAAATTTTTATTTTTTCGATAGTTGTTTTTTTTCCGATTGCCATTTCATATATTGGCATGGGAACAATTTCCTGTAGATAAGGCGCCTCCATCTTAAAACTTGAAGCATAGTCTTTGTTCGACCGTAATGTCCAATAATGCAAAAATTTTTTTTCTAACTCATGTGAAGGCCAAGATACACTTCCCAAATCCTTTTCATATTCTATTGAAATTTGGTTTAACGATGCACAATTTGTCATAAATAATCCAATCAAAAGCATTGACACTATCAATATATGTTTTTTAACATTCATTTCGTAGTTTCTCCCTTAATACAAACTGGGTCTAAAATCTCAATATGATATTGCTTCTTGAGCTTCTCCATTTCGCTTTCAATTATCTGTACTTGTTTTAATTTCATAACAATATCTTTTATCTGGGATTTTAATTGATCATCAAGCGGCATGAGTTCTCCTTTATCGTTCGTAAATTCATTTGTATGAGAAAGATAATACGATTCAATAGTCTCATTTGAGAGCTGATATTCAAAGATTATTCTCTGAACATAATAATTTGCAAGCGCTTCGTTGATCATTTGCTCTAAATTCATTTTAAATTCAGGTAGTTGATCTACTTTTTTTTCTTTCGCAGCAAGAGCAAAGAGCTTTGTACGTATTAATGCCTGACAATACTCAGCTTCAGTTGTAGTAAATGTTTTGGCATACCGACTACGCAACACCTCCATGTCTTCTTTTGTAATTACAATACCATCTCCCTTTGCTAAAATTGCTGAATCTTCAGCATAACACGTTGTAAACATCATACATAGTAACATCAATACCATCACTGTTTGTTTTAATCCCATTGTTCCTCCTTGATTTAATTATGTTTATGTTTATATATTCACTATACTTTTGCACTTTTTTATAACCTATTGAAATAACTTATTATACAAAAATAGAGATCGTCATTCCGCGAAATCGGGAATCCAGTAAAATCAAGCGGGTGTGTCCCACCTTTTACACAAATTGGATAAAATAGGGCAAATTTAGTTATATACAAATTTTACAGGTTTAATTATGCCAGTATTTTCAATAAATTAAAAATCGTGTCTGTAAATTTTGGAGATTTTTTTTACCCTTTGTGTAAAAGGTGGGACACACCCAATCAAGCATTCTGGATTCCCACTTTCGTGGGAATGACAAAAAATACAAAACTATAGATATTCATACAATACAAAATAAACATGTGCTGTTCATTCGCATCACCTGCTATATAGCTATATATTCAATAAGTTACTTTTTTTTAATACTTATAGTATAATCGCCAGTAGCCAATGGAGTAAAACTACTTACAATCAACCAATATGCACCATTAGGAAGATTTAAGTAAAGATGTGAATTCTGGAGTTGATTGAAAAAATATTTAACTGGAGTCCATGATTTTTGATCCATTTGCCAAAGCCATACAAATGGAGAAAATTTTGTTGAAAAAGCATCAATAATTAGTTCACCGTTGAAATAAAATCCAAATACATCAAAATACCAATTTGTCGATGGGTTAAAATAATCACCGTTTTCAAGTACATCGTCATAAGTTCCCGGTGGGGTAAGTAAACACAAATTGGAATGAGATTTACACTGAGGATTTGGTGATATATCAGTATTTATAACATTTGCTTGTAAAATAGTTCCCCCTTCTCCTACAATGACAAAGGAACCATTCTCATACGTGATTGCAGAGAGAGAATTTGTTGTTCCAGATGTTTGATTAGTCCATATGATTCCATCCGGCGAGGTTACAATCGTACCTTGTCTTCCGATTGCTACTAAGTGGTTATTTGCATAAATGATTTCATTGAGAGAATTTGAGGTTACAGAAGTTTTTTCAGTCCATGTGATTCCATCTTGTGAGGTTGCAATCGTACCACTTTCTCCGACCGCCACAAACTTGTTATTGCAATAGGTGATTCCATAAAGCAATTTTGATGTTCCAAATATTTGTTCATTCCATGTAATTCCATCGAATGATGTTACAATAATGCTAGTATACACACCTACGCTGCTTGACGTCGACGGAACATATCTTAGTCCGAGCACTACAAAACAGTTATTCACATAACTAATTTTATAGAGAACAGCAGATGTATTAAATCTATCAGACCATGTTATTCCATCAGGTGAAGTAGAAATCATACCGAACGATCCATATTTTCCAGAATAACCACCGATGGCCACAAATTGCCTATTAGTATAGATAAGTTCAAATAAACTCCCAGATTTTTGTATTTGTTCAGTCCATGTTATTCCATCAGGTGAGGTTACAATCGTTCCTCTGCCATAATCTCCACCGACCGCTACAAACAAGTTATTTGCATAGGTAACTTCATTGAGAATATCTGATATTCCAGAAATTTGTTGATTCCAAGTTATTCCATCAGGTGAAGTTACAATCGTTCCCCTGTCATAATCTCCACCGACCGCTACAAACAGGTTATTTGCATAGGTAACTTCATTGAGTGTATCTGATGTCCCAGAAATTTGGTTAACCCATGTAATTCCATCGGCTGAAGTTATAATTGTCCCATATTCACCAACTGCCACAAACTTGTTAATGGCATGAGTGATTGCTCTGAGTGAATTTCCAGTCGGCAGAGGATTACGCCAGTGAAAATTTAAGGAATGGACGCCTTCTCCATAACTCGTTCCTGCACCTGTCGTAGCCATGATACTTAGTATAACTATAAGTAAAGGTAGAATTTTTATATGTATCAATTTTTTCATCTTAAACTTCTCTCTTTATTATTTGTTTTATGCTAAAAAAATTCATTTTGGTACTTGTCAATTAATTTTTTATGTTTCCTTGGTTATCTTTCGCTTGTTGTTGTAATTCTGCGATAGACACCCGCATATTCACAATCATCGCTTCAAGATTCCTTACGTAATTATGCGTTAACCATTTTTTGTATTACCCAATTCATTAATTGAGTCAAGACTAAAAAATTCCCAGTATTTCTCGAATGATAATGGCCGATAGATAATGGATCGTTTTTGTTTTAAAAAAAATCTTCTGGATGAGCATAAATTTCCATAATTTTATTAACTATACTTTTGCACTTTTTGCCATTTCTGATCAGGCTGGAATCCAGAACCCATGATTTTGCTGAATTCCCGATTTCGCGGGAATGACGATCGCTATATCGCTATTTTTGTATAATAAGTCATTTCAATAGGTTAGTTATCGTAATTAACAATCCAAATTAGTTGTTAAGTGCGTTTTCGCTTACCTACTGATTAATTCTGAAATTTCATTTCTCAAGCTGGGTAAATATCGACTTATAATTCCCCAGATAATGGCATTATCGACTTGATCATAGCCATGTATAACTAAATTCCTCAAGTCAACAATTTTACGTGCATTTTTAATTGGAAACTCAGGATCAATCTTTAAAATTTTATTCATTGCTTCTCCAATTATTTCAAATTCACGTTCGACAGCTCTCCGTAACATCTTATTCTTATCGTATTCTGAAAAGTCACGTTTTTCACCAAGATATTCAAAAATAGAATTTGCTGCTTCGTTAATATCGAAGAGTAATTTTTTTATCTCATCTTTCATACAAAACGATTTTTGTCTGATTAACCTTTTTTATGAAATACGGGTTTGATAGAGAATTTTCAGTTACCAAATCAACTTTACGATTAAAAAACTGCTCAAAGAGTTCATGGAGTTTAAAATAATTATCAGCATATGTTTCATAAGGAATTTTTCCAAATTTAATAAGGAAATCAATATCACTATTATCTGAAAAATTATCGGTCGTAATAGAACCAAAAGCGTATAATTTTTCTACGTCATAGTCCTCACAATATTTAGTAATTTTATCGAGGCTATTTTTAAGTA
>PDZT01000388.1 GCA_002753105.1 Deltaproteobacteria bacterium YD0425bin50
CAGCCAGAAGTGATTCCGATAGGGAGGCCAGTGGCCAATAATACAATTTATATTCTGGATAAAAATAAAAAACCTGTACCGATTGGTGTTAGAGGCGAGATATGTATTAGTGGTATAGGTCTTGCGCGAGGCTATCTTCATCAGCCAATGTTGACGCAAAA
Organism: Deltaproteobacteria bacterium YD0425bin50; assembly: GCA_002753105.1. Classification (GTDB taxonomy): domain Bacteria; phylum Desulfobacterota; class Desulfobacteria; order Desulfobacterales; family YD0425bin50; genus YD0425bin50. The sequence continues at coordinate 162 of PDZT01000388.1, forward strand.
AGCCTTTATTCAAAATCCTTTTGATTTAGAAAAACGGCTTTATCTCACAGGGGATATCGGCTATTTTCAATCTGATGGGAATATCATGTTTTGTGGACGTCGGGACAATCAAGTTAAATTGCACGGGTATCGGATTGAACTTGAAGAGATTGTTTACCATTTATTAGCCTATCCTCAGGTAAAAAATGCAATCGTCGTCTTTTCAGAAGGATTAGCAAAAAGTAAAGAACTTATTGCATATATTATTTCAAAAGACCATGAACGGATTTCAATGGATTTGCTGCGTCATTTTCTTGAAAGCCGACTACCAAGATATATGATTCCCGCATATATCATCGCAATAGACGAATTTCCAACCACATCTCATGGTAAGATTGACCGTAAAGCATTACCTTTACCGACAACTGACCGGCCGCAATTGACAAGTCAATTTATTGAACCCATGTCAAGTCTTGAAAAAAAAATTGCTGATATATGGAAATCCCAATTACAAATCGATCAGATAGGAATTCATGATGCATTTTTCGATCTTGGGGGAAATTCTTTGTTAATGGTGCCTATTAAAAACCAGATAAATGAACAGATTTCTAAAGATGTGTCTTTGATTGACTTGTTTAAATATCCAACGATTTATAGTCTGGCACATTTCATCCAAAGCAAGAATCAAGAAAACAAAGAGACTGAAGAGCAAAGAGTAGAAATAATACCTGCAGAAAAACGACTAAAGCATCAGGCTGTTGTTCACCAAAAACGGATGTCTCGAATACAACATCGAATCATCAAAGAATAGTAGTACAGGCCTTGATCATCGTTTCGTCCACAATGTAGGGGCGATGCTTGTCATCGCCCTTTTGGAGGGCGAACACAAGGTTCGCCCCTACAACTCAGTTGCGGCAACGATAATGTCCGGCCGAAATGATGATCAAGGCCGAAGTACAAGTCGTCCTACGTAACTTTCTTAGCTTGATGCATATGAGTATTTACCTCTTTAATAAGCTCATTTAATGTATGGCGCGCAGATGCAAAATCAAATTTGTCAATGGACTGTTCAAGTGTATTCAACTTAGCTTGGCATTCGGGATGTCTTAACATGGATCTGATTGATGTTAAACAATCACCTGATTCAATATTATGCTCTTGCAGTAACACAGATAATGTGTTCAGCATATCAGGCACATCTGGATGAATTTCTGTATGTAGGTTATCAGATAAGCTATCGGTTTTGATAGTGTTTTGATGTTTCGTATTCTGATCAATGATGTGTTGGGCTGTATGGATAGCTTCAGTCAACGAGCTATAAAAAGAATGCATTAAATTCTGATAGTCACCGGTATTATGTTTAATAGCAGTTTCAAGAGTTTTTGAATTTTCGAATAATTGTAATGCGCATAAATTGCCAGCAAGACCTTTAATCGTATGAATAAGCTTTAATGCTAACGGTACATGATCAGTTTGTAATGCGCTTTGAATTCGTTCGTATGCGTCAGCATAATCTCGAACAAATTCAAGCAGTAATTTAATCATCAACTGTTCATTTTTATTAAGACGATTTAGAAGACCGTCAATATTGATTGCTAACAGATTGTTACCTTGATTCATTGATCCCCTCATGAGTTATATTATATTGGATTCGGATATTGAATTTCGAAAAAGTTCTTTAATGGTAAACATTAATGATGATAAACTAAATGGTTTAGTAAGAAACGCATCAATAAAAAATGATTTTGCATCTTTTTTTAATGGGTCTCTGCCATAGGCAAGCATTAAAATAATTTTGGGCTTTTTGGATATGCGTTCATCGTGTTTGATTGTTTGGGCAATATCAATGCCTTCCATGTCTTGGAATTTCCAGTCGATAAGTAGTAAGTCATACCCAACTTCTGCATCCGAATTCATCAATTCTTTTATTATATCATGCCCGGAATCAACGGTTTTGACTTGAAATGCATTTGATCGAAGAAAATCCCGCAACAAGCCTCGATACATTTGGCTATTATCTGCTACCAACACTTTTTTGGTCTGAAAATCGCATGTATTATCCGTAGATTTTATTGTAGTCTGATTGGGTAACTTATGCTTATCGCTGTTTTGAAAAACAAAAACTGTACCAATTGGTTTTCCCACACGATTCCGATAAATTGAACCATTAATACAAACAGGAATTTTTATTTTTTGTTTGGTATAGCGATACGTGTTCAACCCGATAAGGGGTTCTCCAAATAATACCTTGGTCATCATCATCTGCATTTCCGATGAATTTTCTTCAGATATGAAGTCAATAGGTTTAGTTTTTAATTCGTCTAAATCAAAACCAAATATCTGAGAAAAGGATTGATTTATATGAATTGGTATTCCTTTCTCATCATATACAACAATAGCATCAGGCGTAGCATCGATTACAGAACGGAGGCGTTCTTCACTTTCTTTGAGTGATTCCTGAAAATATTTATGAAATGCAATCTCATCATTAAAATCCACAGCCCGTTTTTGGTTTTTTTCTTTAAATAAATTGATGCTCTTTTTATATTCATGTTGTTTTAATCCGAGATATATTAAAGTCATTAGGATCATAACAAGCATAAATGAGGCATTTAATAGACTTTTTTGCCATAAGCTATCTGTCAGAATAATGCTGGCAAGACTGTTTTGAGACTGCATAAGTACAAGAATTAATTTTTGGTTGAAAATATGAAATGTATTCCATGATATTAAGGTTTGCATCTGTGAGTAGCGAATATGATAATTTGCATATTCTTTTTTCCCAGATGACTGGCTTAAAATAAAATCTTCAATAAAAACGATTTCAGGACATTTCAGTTGCATCATATCAAATCCATTATGTCCTATATGTTCTTTTTGAGATGCATACAGAATTGTGCCTTGATCATCCATTAAATAGCCAAAGTTGAACCCTTCTGTCTCCACATATTCAATATATTCTTTGACTATTGAATTGAGATTATACACTAGTACCAAAACACCTGTCAGTGAATTTTCATTTTTATTTGGAATCAGGATTCCCCATAATTGATCAGAATTTCGAATATGAAATAAGGTAATACATGAATTGTTAGTTTTATATAGTTCATCCCACTGTTCAAATACCCATTTTTGGCCAATCTTTTTGGCTTCGTTTCCCTGAGAAGAATTTACAGTCTTAGCACAGACAATATGATTAGGTGATGTTAGATACAGATAACTCACTACATCCGTGTTAAAGTGAGCAATCTCTTCAAAAAAATGATTATGAAGATCATCTTGGCTGTTCAAGTGTTGAGTTAATTGATGAAACACACCGAAGCTGTGTTGTATAGCATCATTAAGTTGGTCTTCTAATGCTTTGGTGATCAATTTTAAAAAAATGCTATCTCGTTCTTGTTGGAACTGTTTTTGTTTTTCATGAAGATCAATATCTAAGCTTAGTGTATTGATTATAAGCAAGATGATGACTGATACCATTCCCAACCAATACAGCACAGAATAATTGATGTATTTATTCAAAAAAAAAGTGCTGGGTTTAAAGTTCACGGTTATCCAATAGTTTTTTAAATTGGTTTTATTTGGGACTTGGGATTTCAATAAACTGGTCCCCATTGACTTGTAAAAGATACAATGTATTAATTGCCTCTCTATTTTCATCAAACGACGAAAATCCAGTTAACCCTTGATACCCATGAAATTGCAACAGACCATCTCTAATGGCTGAGCGAGATGATGCTGGAATTGTATCTAATAGTTGAAATACTATCCTTGTTGTATCATAGGCTACAGCTTCAATGTATTGTGGATTT
>PDZT01000389.1 GCA_002753105.1 Deltaproteobacteria bacterium YD0425bin50
GATGAGTTTTTGATGATGAATACCCTCTAATATTTCAGTAATTCGGATGGAAATACGAAGACATTCAATGACGCTCAAACGCATTCCGGTCAAAGTCCGTGCACCACAATCTTCCATAACAATCATCAGGCTTTGATTATAAGGTTCTAAAGCATATACCTGAATTACACCATTCAGATCATGCAGTTGCTGAGTAATTTCATATTCCTGTCGGAACTGAGCAATTTCCTGCGGTGTAGGATGCTGGCAGTTTAAAATTTTGAGAACAACTCGCTGGGTCTGATCGGACAGGCAGTATCCACGATATATTAAGGAACGTTTTCCCTTGTGTATCTGTTCACATATTGCGTATTGGTTAATTTTTTTCATGCTGTTGTCCAGTACAATCAATTGTTTTTATGACTTCGTCAAATTTTTTATAATCTAATCCACAGGTTTAATCAACAATGTATTTTTTTTAATTTGAAAATATTGACATGTAAAAAATCATGATTATGTTTCCGTCGTTAACAAGAATTCACTGTAATCTTGAATGGTTGATTCATAAACCAAATGATCGTTGAAGGAGGAGAATAAACAATGAACATTAAACCGTTAAATGATAGAGTATTGGTTTTACGCGTCGAAGAAGAAAAGAAAACAGCCGGTGGTATTATTATTCCAGATACAGCAAAAGAAAAACCTCAAGAAGGTAAAATTGTTGCTGTTGGACCCGGCAAAATGTCTGATGGTGGCAAACGCGTGCCACTCGAAGTCAAAGTCGGAAATCGGGTTTTGTTTACAAAGTACGCGGGAACTGAAATTAAAATGGATGGTGTTGAGCATATTTTTATGAAAGAAGAAGATATTTTAGGAATACTTGATTAAAGGAGGAGAATATATCGTATGGCCGCAAAAATGATTGCATATGGTTCCAAAGCAAGAGAACACATGCTTAAAGGTGTTAATACACTTGCAGATGCTGTAAAGGTTACGCTTGGCCCAAAAGGTCGAAATGTTGTAATAGACAAATCTTTTGGTTCTCCAACTGTAACAAAAGACGGTGTTACCGTGGCAAAAGAAATTGAGCTTGAACATAAGTTTGAAAATATGGGCGCTCAGATGGTTAAAGAGGTTGCCAGCAAAACAAGTGATGTTGCTGGAGATGGTACGACAACAGCAACGGTACTTGCACAAGCTATTTATAATGAGGGTCAAAAGCTTGTTGCTGCAGGTACAAATCCAATGGCTATTAAGCGCGGTATCGATAAGTCGGTAATCGCTGTTGTAGCTGAATTAAAAAAGATGTCGAAGCCTATTAAAGACAAAAAAGAAATTCAACAAGTCGGCTCTATTTCAGCAAATAACGATGAAATGATTGGCAAACTCATTTCTGATGCTATGGAAAAGGTGGGTAAAGAAGGGGTTATTACGGTTGAAGAAGCCAAAAGCATGGAAACGTCGTTGGATGTGGTTGAAGGCATGCAATTTGATCGAGGCTACATCTCACCTTACTTTGTAACCAACTCTGAAAAAATGGAAGTCGTTCTCGAGGAACCATTCATTCTGATTAATGAGAAAAAAATCAGCAGCATGAAGGATTTGTTACCGATTTTGGAAGAAACTGCCAGACAGAGCAGGCCGTTATTAATTATTGCTGAAGAAGTTGAAGGCGAAGCCTTAGCAACCTTAATTGTAAACAAACTGCGCGGGACATTACATGTCGCAGCAGTTAAAGCTCCGGGTTTTGGAGATCGACGTAAAGCTATGCTTCAAGATATTGCTATTTTAACTGGCGGAAATTTAATTTCAGAAGACATTGGCGTTAAACTTGAAAAAGTCAAATTAAATGACTTAGGCCGATGTAAAACGGTTAAAATTGATAAAGACAATACCACTATCGTAGATGGCGCAGGTAGCAGAAAAGACCTTGAAGGTCGGATAAAACAAATTCGCGCAGAAATCGAAGATACAAAATCTGATTATGATCGAGAAAAACTACAGGAACGTTTAGCTAAACTGATTGGTGGTGTTGCAGTCATCAATATTGGCGCTGCGACTGAAACTGAAATGAAAGAAAAGAAAGCGCGAGTAGAAGATGCATTGAATGCAACACGCGCTGCTGTAGAAGAGGGTGTTGTTCCGGGTGGTGGTGTTGCGTTGATAAGATGCTTGTCTGCTTTAGATAAAGTAGATGCTCATAATGAAGAAAAACATGGTGTTACAATATTAAAACGCGCAATTGAAGAACCGTTACGACAAATCGCCAATAATGCTGGTTTTGAAGGCTCAGTTGTGATGAATAAAGTTCTTGAAGGAAAAGATGATTTTGGATTTAATGCGGCTAAAGGTGAATTCGAATCACTAATGGCTGCTGGTGTTATTGATCCTACAAAAGTTGTCCGTTTTGCACTTCAGAATGCTGCATCTGTAGCAAGTATTATGCTAACCACAGAAGCAATGATTGCAGACAAACCTGAGAAGAAAAAAGAACAACCTGCCATGCCTCCGGGCGGTGGAATGGATGATATGTACTAAAATAATCTTTTGAAGCGTTTTGAATTTTGAGTGGGCGAACTTTTATGTTCGCCCACTGTCTATTTATCTAACCATAATACTATTTCCTCAGTTTCAAATCCAATGTTTACGACGGAACAAAAATAGCATTACTAGTGCGATGACAATACATAGTAACCAGAAAATGGGATAGGTGATAGCCCAGTTGTTCTCGGGGATTGGCATGTTCATACCGTAAACACCAGCTAAAAAAGTCAGAGGAATAAAGATCGTACCCATCATGGTTAGGACTTTCATGATCTCATTCATGCGATTGGATACCGCTGACATATACATTTCTGTAAGCGAAGACGCAATTTCACGATAGGTCTCGATCAATTCAATGATTTGAATACAGTGATCGTAAACGTCACGGAAATAGGTGTGGGATATTTCTGATAAACATTCATGTTGTTCGCGATATAATTCTGAAACAATATCACGCATTGGCCTAGCTGTACGGCGCAGGATTAAAAGTTGATGTTTTATATAATGCAGTTTTTTTAGAGTTTTCTGATTTGGCATTGCCAGCATCTCTTCCTCAATTTCTTCAAGCTTGTCAGAATAATATTCCATAATAGGAAAATAGCTGTCCACAATCGCATCGAGTAGCATGTACAGTAAAAAACTAGCATCATGTTGACGTAATCGTGAACCGCTTACCTTGATTCGGTTGCGAATAGAGTCAAAATTATCACCGGGAATCTCCTGAAATGTGAACACTGTTTTCTGACCTAAAAAGAAACACATTTTTTCTGTTTGCAGTTTATTATCATGTAATTCTACAGATCGAGCTACAATAAAAAGTCTTCCGGGTAAATCTCCTGAACTAAGATAATCTTCGATTTTTGGACGATGTGTTTTATTCAGCACGTCTTCAATAGCCAGTGGATGAAGCTGGTACTTTTGCACCAGATCATTAATCGTTTCTGCATGAGTCAGCTCATCAACATTTATCCACCTTACCTGTGACCAGACAGGCCTGTGTTTGGAGATAAAATCTGAGATATCCAAAACATCTTCAATTTGAAATTCTTCGGGACTATAATCAATACAAGTAATCTTCATCATGATCTTTAAGGTCGTAAGTGGTAATTGCTTGAATTTATATCTTAATTATATTATAGTTTATACATCGTTGTGTTAGACTTCTACTTACGCACACTTAAGCTAAAATAAAAAAAAGTACAAACATAAAAACATCAATTCTAATTTTGACCTTTGGCATGGCAAGAATCCTGTAGGGGCGGGTTTGAACCCCATATGCATCAAGCTAAGGAGATATGCTTATTTATTAGCTCCGTTAGGTGCGATCTGTTTGTAGCAAATGGAATCCACCTAAATTAAGCTCCGTAGGAGCGACCTGTAAATTAAACAGGCCGCTCCGATGGAGCTTGATATAGGGATG
>PDZT01000390.1 GCA_002753105.1 Deltaproteobacteria bacterium YD0425bin50
ACTGAAATCAATCCGGGTGAAGTAACACTCGGACATACTGGAATTTCAGGATACCAAGAGTTAGATAAAATGGACGATGCTGTGATATGGGACAGATTGGTATGTAAGCGCCCAAGTCCTGTTTTAGTTGGATAAATACCTTTGATAATTGGATACTGATGAGCTACAAAAAAATCCAGACTCCTGTCATACATATACGCCAGCACTTCTGCTGCCACTTTTTCATTATCTGTTCCTTTTATAGAAACCGTCCATGTTTCCTGTTGTCCCGGACGCAATCGATCGCGAAATGTTGTAAAATTCAGGCTAAGGTCTTTATTGTCCCAAGGTACATAAATAGAAGTGGTCAACTCTTCAAATTGATTATCTCGAAGTCCATACAGCCTGACACTCACTCCGCCCCGATGATTTTCTGTAACTGGAAAGAGAACTTGTTCACTGTTTTTACTGATGATATGCCTGCGTTCAAGCAGTTTATTGGATTGATAAAATTCAATCCAGTAGTCTTGATTATCAAATCCTGATCCGCAATACAAGACAGCATCGTGTCCAACTGGCACTTGAGCATTTTTCAAAAACATAAAAAACGGAACTGAAATTTTTGCATTCTGCTGCGCCACGATAAATTCTTGATGAGTTGTGTATGGTGAGCCAAAATCATCGGTTGTTTTATATCGCAGCCGATATGCTCCGGCTGAAAGTCCGGGAATAGAAAGCGTTGCCTCACCGGATTCAGTGTGAGTGAGTTCACCCTGAGTGATTAACTCACCATCTTCCCATTGAAACAGCCTTTGCGCTATAGGAATTGGAGCTGCCCATCGAGGTCTTAATTCATCACCAGCTATTGTCTTTCGTTTATCTTTGACTGGTTCAGGAATTTCAGAACTCAACTGAGTTTCTTTAGGCTGTTTGAGTTTAAACAACTGAAAACCGGCAGTTCCTTTTTGAGGAATGCCATCTAATGTGGTTCGGGTAATCGGAATTTCTATTGATTCATCTTCTTGAATAAATCCGTGTTTGAGTGTTACGTTCGCAGTAACTGCTACATAACCGATACGAAATCCTGTTTTTTCTGATCGGGTTTCACCGCCATCATCTGTAACATCAACAGATAACTGGAATGAATAGGTTACATTTTTTTTATCTGGCAGGTTCGGGTCGGCTTGTGGCGTAAATGCAATTTGAAATGTGCCTTCAGGTGTAAGTGATAGTTTTCCTGCAGCGACTTCAGCAGTTTTTTGATCAATTCCATCGTCAGCGTAAAACCACCAATACCAAAACGGAAATTCAGGCTCACGGGTGATGCGATATACCACTGTGCCATTGGTTACAGGTAATCCAAAGTAATACTTCACTTTTCCAGTAATTGTTGCTGGTGTATTTAAGGTAAGCTGTTTATCTGGCTTTTGAAGTTCGACTTCAAAGGTTGGCCTTTTGTATTCTTCAACTTGGATATTGGCTTGTCCTGATTTGTTCCATAAACTCGCAATCACTTGATAATTTCCTACAATACTTCCCTGAGGGATGATAAATTCTCCAGAAGCAGTCCCAAAAGAATTGGTCATAACTGTCTGTTTTGCAAGCTCTTTACCATTTGAATCATTCAAAAAAATCGTAACAGGCTCATTTTTGACACAATGATAGTTACCTAACTCAGGTGCACCCTGATACGTTACGATCTTGTAGTGTACGGTTTGCAGAGGCCGGTAAATACTTCTATCCGTATAAACAAACACACCGATAGTATTGGGATCAGATTGATTCCGATAATCATAGAGATTTTGGGTATTAATACTTAAATCGTCATCTTTCTGGGCAATCACATACACATTATATGTATTGGTCAGATTAGACATACAGCGGCCATTTGGGTCGGTGCGGAGTTGTTCAATTCGTGTAAAACTCGATGGATAATTCCACTGATACATATACACATCGATATTTGGAACAGCATTTCCGGTTCGCGCATCAAGTACCGTAATTTCATGTCCCCGATTGTCTGAAGATATCATCGTTACATAATTGCTAATAAACAGAGTGGCTGCATCAATTCTGTTTTTGGTTTTCTTAAAATCTGGATGCACAGACGCAGCAATAACATAAAAACCGACGGATAGCCCATCAGGTGTAAGATAGGTCTGATGATCCTGATAATCATGCACATTTTTAAATGACACTGTCCATGATGTATCAGGCTCTTTTTCCTGAATCAGTTCCCAGAGCGTATCCCAATTGATGTATGTAGGATTGTTTTTGCTTTTTTGCATCCATTCATAAAAATCCAGACGGTATGCCCGAAGATAGAGTGTTTCCATATTTCGGTGCGTAATCCGTAATGAGCGTTTATTAGCTTGATCAACATGCATTACCTCAATTGAAAAATTAGGCATTTCAATTGACTTGATAAGATGCAGACATTGATTGCCGCCGAGCGTTCTGGGATATTCTTCATAACCGAGCTCCGCAATGCGTCTTGCTTCTACTAAATCATTCGTTTGTTTTATCATTAAGGCAAGTTCATATTGCCCTGTTGCCCACCATCGATACGATGTATAGCCCTTTAAAAAAAAAGACAGCACTTCACGAATGGTTTTTAATTGTTCAGCTTTAGTGAATAGTTGAGACAACCGGCGAAATCGTTCTAATTGAGTTTCTAATGCAGCTTCAGCATGATCTGCTTTGGTATGCCAGTAAAAATGAGTATCCAGAATACTGACCATCTTTAGAATTGGATGCGTATCTGGTGACTGAAGGGCTTTATCATCCATCTGTTTTCGTTGATCAGGATGTTCAACAAGCTCGGAAAAATCCAAAAGATAAGTGTTTTGTTCCTGTCCGGGATTCCATGTTACCGTATTTCCTAACATTTCTACCCAACTATATACCAGAACATCTCGTAACGTATCACGAATCCCTTTAGGATAAGAACCAGAATAAAAATAATCTCCATAGTCACTGACAAGTTCGCTGCCAAGATCAGACCTGTGCTGCCATGCCATCCAGTATGCCTGATGCATGACTTCAAAAATCTGCTGCGCTGTCCATTTTTTTAAATCTACATCTGTTGTACTGATTACTTTTTCCCGTTTATTAATTTCCCATGCATAGGCAGTGTAATAAGAAAACAGGGTTTTGGCATATACAAGATGTAATATCGAACGATAGAGAGTTGTTTCAGGCCATGGTGTGTCATGAAGCATTCGCACCGCAGTTTCATATCCATGAAGTCCGATACGTAATCTGACTTTTTGAGTTAAAGCTTTTGTCCATATGGATTCTTGTTTCTCTTCCATTGCTCTTTTTAGGACATCATCCAAAACGTTCAGTGCAGCTTCATATTTTTGTTCCTGTTCATGTTTTTTTACGGTTTTAAAATCAGCATTATAGGATTTAGCCATAGCATGTTCTCCAAAAACACAAGCAAAGGTTAAGATGAAAAAAAAATGTCTTATGGTTTTCATATATTTTTTACCTTATTCTATAGGAATCCTGACAATTTTTTACGATCGTTAAATGTACATCCGCTTGGCAAAATCAGCATCCCTCTGTCCCTGAATTTCAACATGAATTAACACCCACGCTTCAGTCTTATCTTTCCGAAATACCTGAACCAGTTTATCTGCATAGCGTTTTCCTAATTCCGCATTCCGAACCACCTGCTGCAACTCTTTATCTAAAAATGAATGCCCTTTATCCCAGTCGATATCCTCAGCAGCCCATGGAAAGAAAAAATACATAAATTCCCGAAAATAGTTAGACAACATGTCTTTCCATGGGTTATTGTAATCATCGTCTTTTTTTTCGTTATTGATGTCAATTCAATAGGTTCAAATTCAGTCATTGGACAGCATTATCTCCTTAGCATTATCGTATTTAGTACTCTATTTTTATGTATTTTTATTATGATTCTATTTCATTTAAGATTTGTATTTTT
>PDZT01000391.1 GCA_002753105.1 Deltaproteobacteria bacterium YD0425bin50
CATTTGTGTAGGATTCTCTTGATACTTGCGTAACTTCTTCTATCTCTTGTTTCTGAAAAAATTATTGGGGAATTTGAACACCAAGGAGAGTTGATTGTCTTATTAAATCCAGTCAAACTCTTTTCTGACGAGGAAAAATTAGGAGATGATGTATGATCACAGATAAATTGGTTCTATTCACAGATATGTTATCCAAAAAAATATCGATGACCCAATGGGTTTTTTTAAATTTTATGTTAGCCATTTTAGCTTTTTCTTCAAGCGGTATGTTTGCCTATATCCAAATCGGTAAAATTGCTAATGTTTATACAACACTTTATACAAAATCATGGCGGATAGAACAGCTCATTTTTGAATTACAGGATATGCGAATAAATATTGATCAACAACTCATACACCATCTGCTTGTTCAACAAAACCAACTCGAAATTGATGAATCTGTGGCAGAGTTGCAAGATTATCAAAAAAAAATTTCCCGTATCTTTAATGAGATTCATGAAATCATCAAAGAAGACTTGGTTATTCTAAATCAAACCCAAAAAGCGTTTGATCAGTTAAAAGACAATGCGAATACACTATTTTTATTAGTTCGCGATAACAAGATAGAAGAGGCAAAAAATATCTTTATCACCTATCAAAACAAACTGCACCCAGAACTTAATGCTCTAATGAAAAAAATAAAAACGTATATGAATGAGGAAGTTGAAACCAATCACAATCATATGTTGGATCGAAAGGGATTTACTGAAAAAATGATCATCTTCATTATCTGCATATTTGTGATTGGCGCTGTTTTCTTATCCTTTTTAATGTCTTTTTCATTTTTGAATAGTATTCGTAGGGCTAAGCTACGCCTTGAAAATTCATCCCAAAATTTAAAAAAATCTGCTTTACATCAATCTGCAAGTACAAACGAACAGTCCATCGCAATCACACAAATTTCAGCGACAATGGAAGAATTGGTAACCACATCAAAAGAAATTAAAAAAAATACAGAGCGTTTGGTTGACTCAAGTGATTCAGCGAATAAAAGGACTATGGACGGGAAAAAAAGCTTGGAAATCGCAGTCAAGGGAATTGAAAAAATCAGAGAACATGTCAATTATGTTATGGAAAATATGACAGTACTTTCTGAAAAAAGTCAACAAATGGGGATTACTCTAGATATACTCAATGAATTAACCGAACAAACGACAATTCTTTCTTACAATGCCACTATTGAAGCTGCTGGAGCTGGAGATGCAGGAAGACGATTTGCTGCAATCGCTGAACAAATTATGAAATTGGCAAATAAAGCTGCTGAATCGACGAAAACGATTCACATGTTAATTGAAGATGTACAAAAGAGTACTCATAAAACTGAAAAAGCAACCCGGGATGGAATCTCTGCCGTAAATGAAGGCGATCAGAAAATCAAAGAATCCCGTGAACATTTTAAACAAATTTTTGGTCTGATATCCAAAAATTTAGAAGATATTGAACAAATCGAAGTTGCAATGTCACAACAGAGCACTGCTATTCAGCAAACCAATACTGCCATTCACGATATTCAAAAAACTGCTGAAGATATTACCTACAGCGCTGCTCAAATTGAAAGTACTGCCCAAGAAATTCTTGAATTGGCAACTGGATTGATTCGTATTTAGATTAAATTACGAATTATGAAGAATTATGAATTCCGAATATATAAATTTAATTTTTTTTTTGCTGAATGATACTATACCATGAATGATAAGTATAAATATTTTAAAATAGAAGCCACTGAAATTATTGAAAATTTAACCAAGGGACTTCTAGAATTAGAAAAACGATCAGAAGATCCGGGTCTGATTCAGGATATGTTTCGATATGCGCATACCTTAAAAGGTGCTGCAAATGTGGTTAAATTAGCTGAAATAAGTAAAATCGCCCATAAAATGGAAGATCGTCTTGTATTAGTTCGAGATAAAAAGCAACCTGTTACTTCTGAAATGATCACGCTGCTTTTGGATGGCGCTTCTGTGATTCAGGAAATGATTGAGGCTGTAAAACAAGGTAAATCAGATGATTCTGTAGATGCAACTGGTATTCTTGAACGATTACAGGTTACCCCTTCGAACGATTTACCCATTCCTGATAAAAAACCAATCGAATCTACTCCCTCGGCACCAAAAGTATCTTCACAGGAATCCATACCCATATTAGCTCCCGCAATTGAACCGAAAAAATTTGAAATTCTACAGGCTGAAAAAGAAGATAAAAAGAAATCTTCAAAACCCGCATCCATGAGTCTGCAGCATGAGACGGTTCGTATAAGCCATACAGATATGGATAAATTAACGAATTTATCCAATGAAATTCTCATCAATCATTTACGATTAAAAAATAATGTGGAATCATTACGACGCTTTTCCCGAAATAAAATTTCAGAAAGATGGCAGTGGCGTTTTATCAAAGAATCGATTTCATCAGACTATATTGATTCCATGCTCGATGACTTTGAAAAACTCGTCAATGATTTAGAAGTGGGGTTGGATCGGGCCTATTTTTTTTCCAATGAAATGAACGATATTATTATGAATACGCGTCTGATAGCTGTAGAAACCTATTTATATTTCTACAAAAAAGCAATACGAGACCTGTCATTGGAAACAAATCGACAAGTAGAATTTACAATTGAAGGAGATGACCTTTTATTAGATCGATCGATTTTAGATCAAATCAGAGAACCTCTCTATCATATATTACGCAACAGCATTATCCATGGTATTGAATCTCCAACAGAACGAATACAACATCAAAAGCCATCAGCAGGTAAACTTCTTTTACGGTTTGAAAAAATTGATGATCAGGTGAATATTGTTTGTGAAGACGATGGTAGAGGCTTAGACCCGGAAAAACTCAAAACCATTGCCATTGAAAAAAAATTAATTGATCCTGTTTCTGCGTCTAAACTGACAGTCAAAGAAGCACAGGAATTGATTTTACAATCTGGTTTTTCTTCAGCAGAAAGAATCACAGAACTTGCGGGACGTGGTGTTGGAATGGATGTGGTTCAAGCCTCTGTATCGAATATGGGAGGTACCTTATCAATTCAATCTCAAAAAGGAGTATTGACACGGTTTACCATCACTGTGCCCATGTTAATGAACATGATTGATACCTTTATGGTCGATGTATTGAAACATAACGTGTTAATCCCTTTAAGGGATGTATTAGAAACATGCATCATTCAAAAAACAGACATTGTACATGAAACCGGAAAGCCCATGTTTATATTCAATGGGAATCCGATTCCGATTGTTCCATTATGCGATATATTAGGAATAGGCCATTTAGAAGAATGGTCAAAAAAATTACGGATCATTATTTTAAAACATAAATTTGATAGCATGGCACTCATTGTGAATGAATTTTGTGGAAAAAAAACAATTCTTTTAAAAAATCTGGATAATCTCCTGAAGTGCATCCCAATGATTAAATCGGCAACCATTCTTGAAAATGGCGACCCTGCATTTGTTCTAAATATTGCTTCACTCTTTGAACGGATGAAGGGGTTGCCCATTCATATAAGCAGCGCTGTATTCGAAAGTCAGAAACAATTCGTAGGATCCATTCTTGTTGTTGATGATTCTTTAACAACAAGAACCAATCTTTATGAAATATTGAATGGTGACGGATATCAGGTAGAACTGGCAAAATCAGGTGAAGAAGCATTAGAAATACTGGATTCAACATCATTTGATTTAATTTTAACAGATGTCGAGATGCCCGGAATTAACGGGTTTCAATTAGCAGAAAAGATTCGTAACCGTCCTGAAACTAAGGATACACCTATTGTGATTCTGACTTCTTTAGCAAGTGATATTGATAAACGAAAAGGGATTCAGGTAGGCGCAAATGCTTATATTGTTAAAGGTTCTTTTGATCCCAGTTCTTT
>PDZT01000392.1 GCA_002753105.1 Deltaproteobacteria bacterium YD0425bin50
AAGTTCTGAACACAAAAAAAACATCGTTATAATTTCCAGTTCCATTTTAACCTCCAAAAGATAAAGTTTTTGATTTATCTTAGCAGAGGATTGTGATAATTTCAATAGGTCGCAAGTTGGGTTAGTTATAACATCTCCTTTTTGTAAAATTGATTTTTTATCTTTAGTATTAAATTTTTCTTCGACATACTTTCTGTTGTCTAATATTAATTTACCTTCCCCAACATTTTCACTTGTAATAAAAAGAATTCCAGGTATATCAACATATTTAATTCCTTGCCATTTTGGAGATGAACCTTTTGTAATTAAAGAACATACATCACAAAGGTGCTTCTCTTCCCACCCAACTCTACGCTTAGCAAACACCCTATTCAAATACGACTCAAAAACCTCTTTAGCGTTTTTCAGATTCTTTTCAGCGTTTGCTTTGGCTGTATCTATAGCTGTGAAAGCTGTATCAAGAATAGAAACGATGCGGTGTTGTTCGTGCAGAGATTTTGGAAATTGTAATAACACATCTTCTAATGATGAATTTGAAATGACTGGTTGAGCTGCTTGCCTTGCATAACTTCTAAGATTTTTAAAGTTTAATAAGTATGTAATAAAACTATGATCGAAATCGTACATCCAATCTGTTATTTTAAATGCATTATCTGTAAGCCATATCTCCTCTTTTATATGTCTAACATTTCCACACAAAGCACCAACTCTTCCAATAATAACATTACTTCCAGATAAATTGAATTTATCATACATGCCAGCTATGCCATTACCCCCGTATACAGGGAATTTACCATTTTCGGTCATCATTTTACTTGTTAAATTATCACCACTTTTTAATTTAAAGCACTCCCTCAGCCTCTTAACATCCCAACCCTTCTTCATCGGATACCTTTATTGCAACGATTCTAATATAGTTTTCGCCCAAGGATTAACTTCGGTATAAACCTTTTCAATTTTGCCTTGAGTTACTCTGAAAAGCAGTTTAGGTTCTGCATAATCTACCGAGTTATCATAAATATAGGCACGATCTACAATTCTAACGGCAATACAGCAATTCGCTATTGACTTCCCATATCGGTTAATAATTTTGCTTATCGGAACATCATGACCACCTTCGAAAACTCTGTAAGCAATACGACTGGCATTGATAGCAGGATGATCTGTACCGACAAAGAAAAGTCTAATAAAATACCCTGCTAACTTTGCACGATGTATATATTCAAGCTTATCTTGTGCAGAAAGAACAGTTTCAAATAAAATACTTTGTCCTTGTACAAGACCTTGTTCACGTAAATATGCAGCTTTTTTAGCAGCTCTCATAACTGCATCTGGTGAATTCCAGTCGCCAAATTCATCACGTGCAATATTATCTGGATTAATATAGATACAGCTCGCAATCCATTCGTGTTGTAGAATTTTACTGGTAACAGAAGTTTTTCCTGAACCATTCGGCCCGGCAATAATGATCAGAACAGGTTTAAGTATATTCATAACTTTTGTTTCGTTGATTTTTCCCAAAGATCAGACGCGTCTTTTACCTGCTTTTGAATTTGTTCTTGAAATTTGATTTTTGATTGCATTGAACGAAACCGAACATCCTCTGCAACTTCTTTCATCAGATGAGATAGCTGTTCATCTGTTGGTTCACTTTCAATTAATAAATTGAATTCATTATTCATCATAAAACCATCTCCTGAATAGTGTTGATAATCTTCGCACTCTCCTCATCCAGCCTTTTCATTTCCTCGAGTATAACCAACGGATCACGCAACACGGTTTCATCTTTCTTGTTTGGATTCTTCACCGATAAGTCATACGTGGTTTTATCCACATCAGACATATCCAGCGACCATGAATTTTCCGAATCTGCTTTGGTTTTCTGTAATTCCACAAACTCAGCGAGATCATTTTCATTCAATGGATTGGTTTTACCTAAGTTTCTACCTAAATTAAGCTGATAAAACCAGATTTTTCGGGTTGGATGTCCTTTTTCAAAAAATAATACAACGGTCTTGACGCCTGCACCTGCAAATACACCTCCCGGCAAATCCAGAACTGTATAAAGATTACAGGATTCCACTAAAGTCTTTCTTAAACTCACGGATGCATTATCGGTATTGGAAAGAAACGAGTTTTTGATAACAACTCCTGCTCTGCCGCCTGCTTTGAGTATCTTAATGAAATACTGGAGAAACAAAAAAGCAGTTTCACCGGTTTTGATTGGAAAGTTCTGCTGCACTTCAGAGCGTTCTTTTCCGCCAAACGGAGGATTTGCCAGTACAATGTCGTATCGGTCTTTTTCCTGAATATCAGATATGTTTTCAGAAAGCGTATTGGTATGAACGATATTCGGCGCTTCTACACCATGTAAGATCATGTTCATTGTTCCGATGATGTAAGCAAGCGACTTCTTTTCTTTCCCGTAGAAGGTTTTTTTCTGAAGGGTTTCCAAATCAGTGGTCGTTAATGACTTGCTGGTTTTGAGATAGTCGAAGGCTTCACATAAAAAACCTGCTGAACCTACAGCACCGTCATAAATCGTATTTCCAATGACTGGCGCAACAACATTAACGATAGTCTTAATCAGTGGTCTTGGCGTGTAATATTCTCCACCGTTTCTGCCTGCATTCCCCATGTTTTTGATTTTATCTTCATACAAATGAGACATTTCATGTTTTTCAGCATGAGAACGAAAACGAAGATCATCAATTCTGTGAATAACTTCTCTTAAATTGTAACCACTCTGAATCTTGTTTTTGAGTTCGCTGAAAATCTCACCGATTTTGTATTCAAATGTGTCAGGGCTTTGAGCAGAGGTTTTAAACTTTTTTAGATAAGGAAAGAGTTTATGATCCACAAAGTCTTTCAGATCATCGCCGGTCAGTGCTTTATGATGATCTAACTTACCGTCTTTTCCTTTAGGAACAGCCCAGACTTCCCATTGATATTCAGTGCCTATAATACTGGAATAATCCTTACCTGAAAGCTCTGCGGCTGTTTTTTTGTCCTTTTCAAAATCATCCAGATATTTCAGAAATAGAACCCATGACGTCTGTTCAACATAATCCAACTCGCTTGAACATCCTGCGTCTTTGTGTAGAATATCATCTATATTTTTAAACGTTTGTTCAAACATGTCTTCCTCATTTGCATTTGAAATACATTATATCTTTTTGTTTACCCTACACGAATACCCATAGCTTGATCAATAGTTAGTTTCAATTCAATGTTCAATGTTCAACGTATATAAATATAAAAAATATCTTAGAAACATACTAAACTTAGTCGTATTGATAGTACCATTGATGCAGTAATTCCATGTTGTTTGATGTGGAATGACAGCGGCCAAAAACTACATCATCATTTTGCCGCTAAACCCATTCAATTAAAGAAGACAAGACGACACTTTTGTCGATCAATTCAAGCTCATGTCGAGTCAAACAAAGCTAACTCATTAAAAATCCTGATAATTATTATGGCATGGTAATTGATAACGTAATTATCAACGATAACCATAATACAGGAGAATATACAAATGATGATATTCAGTAAATTATCAGATATTCCAAAGATTACATCTAAAAAAGCAGCTCTACGTCAGTATAGGTTAAAGAACGGTCTATATTTAATCAACGGAATAGTTAAGTGTTTTCTTCGTATTACATTTGCAAATGATATTGTTTTTCTAGAATCGCTTAGTAAACAAAATACGTTATTTTATAAGGCGTGATATTCCAACAAATAATGACAGATACTTCAGCATGAACATGGATAGCATATGTAGATTAGGGTGCAATCCCAAAGTGTCATTTTTTGAATTATGCCAAAAAATTAAAAGTAAACATAACATAACAGTATAAAAAAGTTCAATTATTTTGTATGGATGGATGGATGGATGATGGATGGGTA
>PDZT01000393.1 GCA_002753105.1 Deltaproteobacteria bacterium YD0425bin50
GACAGAATGGTAGGGGCGAACCTTGTGTTCGCCCTCCAAAAGGGCGATGACAAGCATCGCCCCTACATTGTGGCCGAAACGAAGATCAAGGCCCGTAATGTAACGAATATCAATTATTATGATTGTTGGCGGAATAACATGGAAAGAAATACAATACTTGTAGTGGATGATGTGCCTGAAAACAGGGCATTAATGAATTCGATATTAAAAGGCCATTATCGGATAAAAGTCGCTTCCAATGGTAAAAAAGCCCTTGATATTGCTTTTTCAGATGACCGGCCTGACCTAATTATTCTTGATATTATGATGCCAGAGATGGATGGTTATGAAACCTGCTCTCATCTAAAAAATAATCCCAAAACCTCAGATATTCCAGTCATTTTTCTAACTTCAAAATCGCAAATTCAGGATGAGCAAAAAGGATTTGACTTGGGTGCTGTGGATTATATCATCAAACCGATCAGTCCACCGATTGTTCTTGCACGAGTTAAAACGCATCTTCAGTTAAAAAAAATGAACGACTTTCTCAAAGATAAAAATGCATTTCTTGAGCAGGAAATTCTACGAAGAACCAAAGAAATTTCAAATATTCAGGATGTAACTTTTGTCGCTATGGGGTCGCTAGCTGAAACACGCGATAATGAAACCGGTAATCACATCCGCAGAACCCAACATTATTTGAAATTGCTTGCAACAAAGCTGGTTGAGTCATCACGTTACCGTCCTTTTTTATCCGAAGAATATATCATGTTGCTTTATAAATCAGCACCATTGCATGACATCGGAAAGGTAGGAATCCCTGATCGTATTTTATTAAAGCCGGGGAAATTGACTTTCGAAGAATTTGAGGTCATGAAAACACATACAACTATTGGCCGGAATTCAATTTTAGCCGCAGAACAACTTCTTGATACGCAGACATCCTTTCTAAAATATGCACATGAAATTGCCTATACCCACCATGAAAAATGGGATGGTACAGGTTATCCTGAAGGTCTTTCAGGAGATGCAATACCTGTTTCTGGGAGATTAATGGCTTTAGTCGATGTCTATGACGCTCTTATCAGCAAGCGTGTATATAAACCTGCTTTTCCACATGAAAAAGCAGTTACTATTATCAAAGAAGGATCAGGTAATCATTTTGATCCTGAGGTGGTGAATGCTTTTTTGGAAATCAACTATTCATTTTTTGAGATTGCTCAAAAATTTATGGATTGATTTTGAGCGTTACACAACAGAGAGAGATGTTATGAATATCAAGTTTCCTAGGTTCGATCCTGAAAAAAGTGGAAAAATCGCCCATCAAATTCTATCAGAGTCTCAAATAAAGGGAATTCTTATCGGGAGGCTAGCAATATGGTCATGGTTAAATGACGATGCAGGAAGTCAAGCCTACACAAAAGATATGGATATTGCCATTTCAAAAAAGGACTTTTCTGCCATTTTAGCCTATTTGGAAGGTAAACCCTACAAAATTAGAGAGTTACCTATAGGAGGGGTTAATGTTGTCGGTGGAGAGGAAGGAGTCAGCATTGATTTCATTCATCGCGGGTCGGAGGAATGGGGGGATTTAAGCCGTCTGTATGAAGCAGCTATTGAAAAGGGGCTTAAAGCGGACAATAGTGTCGATATAGGGGAGGTTAGGTTTCCTGTTGTCCCTGTTGAATTTTTGATTGTAATGAAAATTGCAACAATGGAAAGAAAAGATGAAGACGATGCAAAACGTTTGTTGGAGAATATTCAGAGGATTGATATCGATGAATTGAGGTCTATGGTGAAATATTTTCTGGGTCCACTGATTAATGCCAAACTTGAAAACATGTTAAGAGAAATTGGACACCCGAAAGCAAAAAAAAAATATAATTTGTCCTGACCATGCTATAAGTCTGGTCTTGACAGCTTTTCGGCAAATTCTTTGGCTATCATGACGCGCTTTTCATTGGAAATCGGGTAGGCTTTCAGCAGGTGTTGATAAATTTCTATGCTTTCATTGAATTGACCGTTATCACAATATGCCTTTGCAAGACCGAATAGGTATTCCTCGTTTTTGTCGGTGAGTTCAGCGGCGCTTCTGAACAGAGAAATGGCTTTGGCAAAATTGCCGATATTGGCATAGGAAATGGCTAAAGCAGCGCTGATTTGGTGTTGTGTATGCCCCTGATTCTTGAGAGACTCCAGAATAGCAATTGACTTATCAAATTTTCCTAAATTTCCCAAACAAATTCCCATTTGCAGCAGCGCCTCATAGCCTTTAAATCCAAGATGGTTTGCTCTTTCAAAATGATATAGAGCTTTTTCAAAGTCTTTTCTTTTTTGATATTCGAGTCCTAGCATAAACTGTGCTCTGGTCAAGTTTGGCGTTTTTTGTACGTTATCCAGCCACAGGGAAAAAGGCGTTTCCCAGACAGTATTCCTTTGGTATGTGGCATAAACTAAAGGGGAACACACCAAGCTGATGACTACCAGCACCAGCAGCTTATTTTTCATCCCGATCGTTTTTTTTAAAGGCAGGCGGTTGAAAGGAATAATTAACCATAGGGTCGCAATAATAAAACCTAACATTGGCAGATAAAGACGATGTTCAAAAATGACATCCATCAACGGGATAAACGAAGATTCAATGGCAAGTGTAAGATAAAAAAAAATGTAGCCCAAGCTGACCAGCGGATTCTTCTTTCTATAATGTATTGCCAAAATCACAATGGCTATATGAATTATCAGAAGTAGAAAGGTGTCAATATGCCATAGACTCGTGATACGGGCAAAGTCATAGTCCAATTTCTGGTTAAAGGGGAAAAGGATGAGAAGCATATAATTGGGGATAATATGCAATTGAGTACAAAAATATTCATAAGGCGTCAGTTTCGGAGACTGCCCGAAAGCCAAGCGGATATCATTTAACTCCTGACTTCCAAAATATAGAGTGATGATCGGTATGATCAGCAAGAGAGAAATCCAAGGGCTGATCATTTTGATTAAGTATGTTATTTTGTATTCTTTCCATGGAAAGAAAAACCAAAACATGAACACGACAGCAACTGGCAGAGTAAACGCATTTTGTTTGGTAAAATTGGCTAAAACTCCACACGAAATTGCTATAATACGATAATATAGATAGTATTTTTCAGTGGCTTTTTCTAATTTAATTTCACTTTTCAAAAAAAAATACATGGCAAGCAGGTAGAACAACGCTACCATAGATGAGCAGCGCTGCCAGATATAGGTTACTGCCTGAGTTTGAATTGGATGGGTAACAAAAATGATAGCGGTAAGGCTTGAAAAAATAAACGGCGTATTCTCGCCATACAGGTATTGTTTGTCTTTTAATACAGGGGTTTGGAATAATTGTTGAACAAGGGCAAGAACAATCAACGCATTGATGATATGAATCGTGAGATTAATGAGATGATAACCGAAAACATTCAACTCTCCAAACCGATAGTTTAGGCAGAAAAGTAAAAAAACAGTGATCCGGGATGCGAATTTCTGAAAAAGAGTGATCATATCAAAATGGTGAACATCCTTGTTTTCAACGATAAAAAAATAATCATCGCCTTGAAAAGAGGCATGAAAAGAATTAGAATAGGCAAGTATTCCTAGTGCAATAACAAAAAATGCAGGTATCCAGAAAATCCATATCCGGTTGTCTTTGTTTGTCTCTACCTCTTCCATGTTTGATATGTTTCTTTCATGTAGTAGTGATGTCTAAAGGGCGTATTTACAAGGTTGGGGGAGAGGGCGAACACAAGGTTCGCCCCTACATCGTTTTTACCCCGATGTTACAGCAATCAATGTATGGACGAACCTTGTAGGGGCGAACCTTGTGTTCGCCCTTACGGTACATTACCCAACATGTTTGGACGGATTTTTAGGGGTTTCAAATCTCATGATTCATTTTATTTCGATT
>PDZT01000394.1 GCA_002753105.1 Deltaproteobacteria bacterium YD0425bin50
CCTGTATCCGTAAATTTAATTGCATTGGAGAAGTTAGACAAGATTAAGCCGAATTTAATTCTTTTGGATATTATGATGCCAAGAATGAATGGCTATGAAGTATGTCGTAAATTAAGAGAAATGTATCCCATAAGTGAGCTACCAATAATTATGCTTACTGCAAAGAATCAGGTATCTGATCTCGTCGAAGGATTAGAATCCGGAGCAAACGATTATCTTACCAAACCATTTAGTAAAAATGAGTTGATTGCTAGAATTAACACTCATATTATATTAGTAAAATCGAGAAATGAACTAAAACAATATCAAGAGCATTTAGAAGATTTAGTTGAACAGCGAACTCACGAGCTAAAAGAAAGTAATGTCAAGCTCGAAGATGCCAATAACCGTATGATGCAAAGCATTAGTTACGCTCAGGTTATTCAGAACGCAATATTACCCGAAAAAGAAATGATGTTTAAATCCTTAAAGGATTATTATATTATTTGGAAACCAAAGGACGTTATTGGCGGAGATATCTTCTGGTTTAGTGCCACTGAAGATGAATTTCTTCTTGCCGTTATTGATTGCACTGGTCATGGAATACCGGGTGCACTGATGACCATGATGACTATATCGATTATGGATCGAATCGTTAATGAAATTGGTTTGAACGATCCCGCTTTAATTCTTCATCACTTAAATATTCACATAAAGCATTCATTACATCAGGAAAACATGGATGCCAAAAGTAATGATGGAATGGAAATCAGTCTTTGTTATGTGAATTGTTCAAATTCAAGTATTAAATATGCAGGTACGAACTTATCGTTATATTACAGCCTAAAAGGTGATGTGTTTGAAATAAAAGGAGATAAACAGAGTATTGGTTATAAATCTTCAGATATATTATGGTTAGAATTAGGTTTTGTTTGGCATTCCATTTGCAATTTAATGAGGAATTTTTAAAAAATTGTTTCTAATTTAGCAATAATTATACCAAATAAAACCAAAATCTAACCATAATACATTTTAAATATACGAATCATGTTGTTCAGCTTGAGCCAGCAATGAAGTTTTACTTAACCACTGATGGCTTGTTGGATCAAGTTGGAAATAAGACCAAGTTTACATTTAGCAAACAACGATTCAAAAATTTTATTTCACAGCATTATAACAAACCTTTAAGTGAACAGAAGCCGTTATTAATTCAAATGCTTGAGGACTATCAGGGTAATGAGATTCAACGGGATGATATTACGATTATTGGGTTTGCTGTATAATGAAGCAATTGAAGAGGCTAATTGATGCTTAATAAGCTCAACAAGTAACAAATCAACTTAATCTTCTTAGAGATATATGGAAAAAGTCGAAATCGAACAATTCGTTTCAAGAAAGATACGTGAAGTTGTTGAAAAAATACTACCTGAAATCATGCAGGAATTAAATCATGCGGGATGCCGATTTATCCCAACAAATGAGACATTAACCGAGTGGATAGAACCTAACTCTGACGAATCCTTGAGTATTACTTGCGCAATTGGTGTAGGATTCATACCGATCTTGAAAAAGAGACATGGAATTGACCCCATCGTTCAATCGTACATTATGCTTGCAGAATCAGGGGTTGACAAGGATGCTACGCTTCTAAATTTATTGGAAGGCGACATTGCAAATGGCGGTTTTATGCAGCTTTATGAAAACAAGGGTGAACAGTTTATTCAGGATGCCATTACAATGTTGCGAAAAATCGGTTCACGCACTGCATTACATATTGTCGAGCAAGCGTTTGATTTGATTCAACAAGAAAAAATTACTTTTAAAAATTACGAAACGCTGCGTAAAAAACTGCATCGTCTCGATTCACGTTTTTGGCGTCTCAAAGAAAGTATTCCAGTTCTTTATGAACAGTATCGCCAAAAAAACAAAAAAATAAACGGAAAGTAACCAAGCAATGAGGTAAAATTTATGAAAATAAAAATCGGTGTGGGGATAGGAATAACATTAGGTATTATTTATTATTTATTTTTCTCATCATCATATGAGATTAAGAATGCAATACCTACAGGAAAAAATATTATATGTTTTGGAGACAGCCTTACTTATGGAACTGGAGCAAGTAAGGATATGGACTATCCCAGTCAGTTATCACGACGGATTCATATGCCGATTATTAATGCGGGCGTTCCGGGAGACACTACAGAAACAGCGTCTCGGCGCATTGAAGATGTTTTAACGCAAGACCCACGCATTGTGTTGATTACATTAGGCGGCAATGATTTGAAGAATGGTGTTTCCAGAGACGCAGCTTTTACAAACCTCAAGTTTATTGTAGAGAAAATTCAGGATAAAGGCGCTTTAGTCATTTTGGGAGGTATTGATTTTCCTTTATTTGGTCGTGGCTTTGGTGATGGCTACCAAGTTTTAGCTCAACAAACCGGATCGGTATTGATTCCAAATATTTTTAAAGGAATTTTTAACAAATCCGGCTTGATGAGTGATCCAATCCATCCAAATGATGCAGGATATGCCATAATGACAGAACATTTTTATAAGGCGATTCAACCGTATCTATGAGTTCAGTTTTTGAGTATAACCTAGCCTATCGATCACCTAACTCGCACAGCACTTTTTGTATTTCTTGCCACTGCCGCATGGACAAGAATCATTTCGACCAACCTTATTAGACTTGAGTTGTATTGGCTGACTTAATGCTCTATCTAAATTAGAAATGTCCTCTGGTTTGTCAGGCTCTAACCCAATAATGTAATGTAAGCCATTTTCTTTACACTTCTTCGCAACATACTCCCATCTTTCCTGTGTTTGCACTCGTGCAATAATTGGCTTTTTCTCACTGCCTATCTTCGCCATAGCTTCACCTATTCGTATTCGTTATTTGATTATTCACAATAAAGCATTACACATTTGAGAAGAGTCCCTCACTTCTCAGACTTGCTACGATTGCCTTAGAGCTTGAACTTCTATCCATAGTATAAAAATGAATACCCGGAACGCCATGTTGAATAAGTTCACGGCATTGGTTGATTGCAAACTCAATCCCAAAATTTTCAATAGCATCTTTA
Source organism: Deltaproteobacteria bacterium YD0425bin50 (assembly GCA_002753105.1). GTDB lineage: Bacteria > Desulfobacterota > Desulfobacteria > Desulfobacterales > YD0425bin50 > YD0425bin50. The sequence goes on from PDZT01000394.1 coordinate 3,063, forward strand.
TCATCAGGCTTGAGTTGATAGAGTTTTTCTTTAATTTCTTCAGTGATTGTCGCTCCACAAAGTTTTGCTAAGTTTTCCATCATTTTTATGCTATAAATTGGCATAACTCCGGGAATAATTAAAGTATCAATGCCCTTATCGCCGCATTTTTTTATAAAATCAAAAAAATACCGATTATTATAGCAATAATTGGTGATGATATAATTTGCGCCTTTGGTTACTTTAAGTTTTAAATACTCAATGTCTTTTTCTGTTGACGCAGCTTCGATATGCCCTTCAGGATATCCAGCAGCACCAATGCAAAAATCAAAACGACTGTTGATAAATTCAATTAACTCAGAAGCATACTTAAAACTTTCAGGATGAGGAATAAAGTCTTTATTATCGTGAGGCGCATCGCCCCGAACGACTAATAGTGTTTCCACGTCCAGTTTTTTATAGTCTTCCAATATCGAAATAATGTCACCTGTGCCTAACCCATACCCAGCGAAATAGGCAACTACTTCTAATGCATATTCTTTTTTTAATTTTTCGACTAACTGCCGTGAGCCTTCACGAGTTGATCCACCTGCTCCAAATGTTACTGATACAAAATCAGGCTTAAGATCAGCTAATTCTTTGATCGTTTTTTCTAATGATTCGAGTGTAACCTTTTTTAATTAACGATAACTTATTGATAATATTTGATCAAATCATAGGAAAATGGAAAATTTATTTGGGTGCAGATACTCTCATCTCCCATTTTTTTAAACTCCATAAGTCGGTAAGGGATCAGGTATTTTACTTTTTAAAAAAAAATTGTTATTCAATTCTCGAGCATTTTTACT
>PDZT01000395.1 GCA_002753105.1 Deltaproteobacteria bacterium YD0425bin50
CATGTCGAAAGGACAAAAGAAAGATGAGGACGAGATTACGCTTCCAGACTTGCCCGGAATTTCAGTTAAAGTCGGTCTTTCCCGGGTAGGGAAAAATCAGAAACTCTATCTGAACTTGCTGACTAAATTTCACCGCGACAATATTGATGCCACACGACATATACGCGAGGCGATCGAAAAGAGCGATCAGGAACTCGCAGTGCGGCTTGCCCATACGGTTAAGGGCGTCTCAGGCACCATTGGCGCTTTTGAACTGCAAGATATCGCCGGGAAACTAGAATCTGCTCTAAAATCAGAATTTCACACCGATCATACAGATTTAATAACACAGTTCGATAGGGTTTTGAATATGATTTTGAAAACGCTGGCACCTGTCGCAGCAGCGCAGTCAGAATCATTCGGAAAATCACAAAATTCCAAGCTGGGGGATTTAGTGCAATTGTCTGCTTTCCTTGAAAACCTCCTGCCTCATGTCCAGAAAAAAAAGCCCAAACCCTGTAAGGAAATCCTGACGGAAATGAATGCTTTTGTCTGGCCCGCAAATATGGACGTACAAGTCAAGGAGCTGGATCGATTGATCGGAAAATATAAATTTAAGGAAGCTGAGGAAATGATTTATAAGCTAAACAGCTTGATGAACACTTTATTGAAACAATAAAAAAAATACAACTCTATGAGGAGCTAAAACATGTCTGAAACATTCAATTTTACGGTATTGGTAGTTGATGATACAGAAGCCAATATTGATGTGTTAGTAAATACCTTAGAAGACCTTTATGATGTCAAAGTGGCAATGGATGGTGAAACCGCTTTGGCAGATGTTTTAGAAGAACCGCCAGACCTGATTCTTTTAGATATTATGATGCCCGGCATGGATGGGTATGAGGTGTGTCAAAAGCTGAAAGAAAATGAAGCTACCCAAAATATTCCTGTGATCTTTCTGACAGCAATGACAGAAGAAAAAGATGAAGCAAAGGGGTTAGCCCTTGGCGCTGTTGACTATGTAACAAAGCCGTTTAGCCCTGAACTTGTCAAAGCCAGAGTAAAAAATCAACTTGAGCTTAAACGTCATCGGGATCATCTGGAAGAAATTGTTCAAGAGCGAACTAAAGAGCTTGCTCTGACTCAGGAAGTAACCATTTACAGCCTTGCATCTCTTGCTGAAACCAGAGACCCTGAAACCGGCGGACATATCCTACGCACCCAGAGATATATTAAAGCATTAGCCGAACAATTAAAAAATCATCCCAAGTTCAAAAAATTTTTAGATGAACGGACCATAGACCTTTTATATAAATCCGCACCACTGCATGATATAGGAAAGGTCGGTGTAGCAGATCATATTCTTAAAAAACCCGGTAAACTAACGAATGAAGAATTTGATGAAATGAAAAAGCATACGACTTACGGTAGAGATGCCTTAAGCGTAGCTGAACTCAAGTTAGGCAGTAATTCTTTTATGAAATATGCTAAAGAAATTGCATATACGCATCAGGAAAAATGGGATGGATCAGGCTATCCGCAGGGATTAAAAGGTGAAACGATTCCAGTTTCAGGACGATTGATGGCTATTGCCGATGTGTATGATGCCTTGGTCTGTAAAAGGGTTTATAAACCGCCTTTTTCCCATCAAAAAGCGGTTGAGATCATCAAGGAAGGCAAAGGAAAGCATTTTGATCCAGATATGGTAGATGCATTTGTAGCCATTGAAGACAACTTCCGTAAAATTGCCATTGAATTTGCAGATTCTGATGAAGAAAAAAAGAATCTGTCTTTATAAGGAGTAATCATAAAAGCGTATGCGGGAATTATCTGAATGTAGTATCTTAGTCGTGGATGATACAGAAGCCAATATAGATGTACTTGTTGAAATTTTAGGTGATATGTATGACGTTTGTGTGGCGATGAACGGTTATAGCGCGCTTGAGGAAGTCCAAACCAATTTACCTGATTTGATTTTACTTGACATCATGATGCCCGGTATTGACGGATATGAAGTCTGCCGCAGGCTTAAGTCAGATGTAAAAACAAGACATATTCCGGTTATTTTTATAACTGCTTTGGGTGAAGTGAAAGATGAAACGCTAGGGCTGGAACTGGGTGCGGTCGATTATATTACTAAACCGATCAGCCCTCCGATTGTTAAAGCGAGGGTTAAAAATCATTTAGCGTTAAAACTTGCCCTCGAAGATCTCGAACAACAAAATCAGATTTTGCAAGAAAATGTTCGTCTCCGCGAGGAAATGGAGCGTATCGGTCGTCATGATTTAAAAACGCCGATCACTAGTATTATCTCTTTTCCGAAAATTTTACTACAGGATACTCGTCTTGAGCCGGATCATATTGAAATGCTGAAAGCCATTGAAAAATCAGGCTACACCATCCTCAACATGATTAACCTGTCTCTTGATTTATTTAAAATGGAAAAAAAGACCTATCAGTTGCAGCCGGTTGGTTTAGACTTATTAGGTGTTATCCATAAAATTATTCTAGACCTGCACAGTATGCTAGAGGTTAAGGGGATTCAATTGAATCTATTACTCAATGATCGCTTGGTTGATGATCAAGAGACATTTGGCGTATGGGGTGAAGAACTGTTGTGTTATTCCTTATTCGCCAACCTGATCAAAAATGCAGTGGAAGCTTCACCGAATAAGGAAACAATAACAATATTTCTGTACAGAGAAGAAATAGATACCGCAGGAATTTCTATACATAATCAAGGGACAGTCCCGGCAAATATCCGCGACAATTTTTTTGAAAAATATTCAACATCAGGTAAAAAAGGTGGAACAGGTTTAGGAACATACTCTGCTAAGTTGATGGCTGAAACCTTAGGTGGAACGATTTCCATGACGACCAGCGAAACTTCAGGTACGGCGATAACAGTGAAGTTAAAGCCCGCTGAAATACATATACATTCATCAGAAAACCGAAGTCAGTTGCCAGATAGTGCTGCTTATGTTGACCAATTCCCGTTCTTAAAGGTGTTGGTTGTTGATGATGACGAGTATAACCGGATCATCCTGTCAAGGTATATGAAACATCCGAATTTGACTATTGAATTTGCTGAAAATGGCCAAATGGCGATAGACAAATTTTCGACCGGAATGTTTGATATTATTTTTTTGGATATGGAAATGCCTATTGTCAGCGGAATGGATGCTGCTCGCCATATACGTCAGCAGGAAAAATTAAACCCGATTCCAGAAAAAAAACTCATTCTCGTTGCACTTTCAGGCCATGATGATTCTGATACCTGTCAGAACTGCTTGAATATCGGTTTTAACGCTTATTTAACCAAACCGGTTCATTCTGCTCAGATATGGCAGATACTCCTAAAATATTTTACAGATGAAACTATAGATAAAACAAATGATGCTATCCATCGTTTTTCAGAAAAGAATTGTGGACAGGTCGAAGGAGGAAGGCGTATTCTTAATACCTCACCATATCAGGTTGAAGTAGATGCAGACCTTGAAGATTTGATCCCCGCTTTTTTAAACGATAAACGAGTAGAAATAGGAAAACTACCTGAATTACTCGCGAAAAAAGATTTTAATAGCGTACAGAAACTAGGGCATAAGCTTAAAGGGGGATTTAATATGTATGGATTTGATCATCTTGGAGAACTATCGGCTGCTATTGAAGATGCAGCTAAAGCCAAGGAGATCAATGTAATTAAAAACAATATGGATATGCTGGATAGTTGTCTGAAAGATATCCAAATCAAATATGTACAAGAAGAAGATTGATCAAAAGACGGTGTTTGGTGTTTGAAAAGAAAAGAAAATATTAATTTTTTAAAAAAAGGAGATCGTATCGTATGGACAATTTAAAAAAAATAATGCTGGTTGATGATGATAAGTCTAAACCAACCGGCTGCA
>PDZT01000057.1 GCA_002753105.1 Deltaproteobacteria bacterium YD0425bin50
TGGGAGTTTCCGTCAATTATACTCTCCCAAAAGCAGTTGGTGATTATACAGTAACTTTAACTGATGGAGGGGGGACTAATGCTACTGCTACTGTTAAAGTATATAGTGTTTTATTAATTACTCCGCAGGTTGATACTGTTGATATTGGAACTACAAAGACGTTTTATATAAGTGGTGGAAAAGAGCCTTATCAGGTAACTTGCACAAATGGACTTATCGGAAATGTGGATGCAGGTAATTTTACATTTACTGCGCCTAAGAGAGAAGGAATAATCACCCTTACTGTAAAAGATAGCATTAACCAAACAATTTCTGCATCGATACGAGTTATAAAAACGACACTATTGACGCTAAGTCCAACAACAGCCACGTTAAGACCCAGTGAACATTTGGAATTGACTGCTTCTGGCGGAAAATCTGGATATACTTGGACAACTACAGCAGGACAACTATTGGCGAATGAAGGCGAAAAAATAACGTATGTCGCTTCTGATGTTGCAGGGGATGCCACAATTACCGTAACCGATACCGTTGGAACTCAAGTGGTCTGTGTGGTAACTGTAACGTTAAATCTGAGTCTAAGCCCTCAGATTGTGGTGGCTCAGATGGAAAATTTGCATGGAATACCATTTTTTGCATTGGGTGGTGCTTTTCCCTATATATGGAAAGTAACTAATGGAACAATTCAACCCGACAATGAAGGTGTTAAAGCAGTCTTTATGCCGCCAGCAATTGAAGGTGAATTTCAGGTTACTGTTCAGGATGGAAGAGAATCTTATGCAATGGCGCTGGTTCGAGTGGTATCTGTTCCAAAGATCACACCGGCACAGGTGGTGATGACTGTCAATGAGACAAAACAATTTAGTGTTGTCGGAGGAAAATCGCCGTATAAATGGACGACTGAGTCAGGTGATCTATCGCAGATAGATGGGAATGTGGTTACCTATATCCCACCCCTAAAAAATGGACTATATTTGGTAACGGTAATTGATGCTGCAGGAAATCAGGCAAAAGCAATGGTTAATGTAGTTGTCGGGAATTTAATTATCAGCCCGATTAAAGCCATCGTAGGGATAAATGAAGATGTATCATTTGCAGTTGCTCGAGGAATAGAACCGTACACATGGCAAGACCTAAAAATCGGAAGAACGTGGACAAACAGCTATGATAAGGTAGGAAGATATGAGGTTGTAGTCGTTGACGCTGTTGGCAGTTTGGCATTAGCGGTTGTAGATGTAATCCGTAAAGAGCTTATACTCACACCTGAAAAAGTAGTGCTTCATCCCGGAGAAGTGGCGAATTTCTTTGTAAGCGGCGGAACAGATCCTTATGCATGGGCGGCTGAAGCAGGAAGTCTTTCCAACTTGGATGGTGATCATGTCGGCTATATCGCACCTGATGAACCCGGTATATATGAAATTACCGTAAACGATGGACGAGATATTCAGGGAAAAGCTGTTGTTGAAGTGAGCGCGTCGCTATCTGGAGTCAATGGAGAGATAATGCTTAATCGCGGATACATCCAATCTGGGATAGTTATTGACGGTATTCCTCGAAAAGAAGATAAAATTTTTTCTGACCAAGAAGGAACTGTAGGATTTAATTTTTCGGTAACGATTGAAAATGATAATAATGATAAAAAATACAATGTCTATGCTATGGCGATTTATTTCCCACCTCCTGAAATGGCAGATTTAGGGATGATGCTTATCTTTAGAACTGGTAATCCTGACAGTCCATTAGAAATTTATACTGGTGGAGAGCTACCGGTTTATACATTAGCTGAAGCTGGAAGTAGTGTTCTAGTGACTTTCTATGAAGGTCCCATCAAAGGATTATCCGGAATACTTGATTTTTATGTAGGCTATTCATCCGAAAAAGAGTCTTGGGAAAATGCGCTATTATTTAATCCTAAACCATTTAGTGTTGAGATTAAGTAAATATACGGAGAACATGATGAATTACCAGAAATTACTTGCTGAAGATTTACTCACTGATTATAAAGTCTGTTGTTCTTGTTGCTGAAGATTATAATAGACAAGAGGAATATGATAATGATAAGGCAGCATAAAACTAATTTAGATATTATTTATCTATATAATAATCTTGCTGATTCGGTAAAAAAATTACACTGCTTATGAGAAACTATCGGGTTCAATGGTCACTAAAAGATAGGCTCAAAGTAGGGTAGGGTAGGGTAGGGGACAATGTTGAATATGCTTAAGTTAATAATGTTAATAGGTATTGTTATTTTTTCTTATGGAATTGTAATGGCAGGAGAAACAGTCTATCCACCAAAAGAATGGAAAGATGAACCAAACCCTTTGGCTAGCCCGTTTGCTGTGATCGGAGGCGAATTATCCATTTTTGCGGGCCAAGAACCGAAAAGTTTTAATTATTATCTGGATAATAATTCATTTTCTGCAGAATTGTTTGGCGGAATGTATGAAACTCTTTTAAACACCAACCCCATTACATTGGAATATGAACCGGGTTTAGCCTCTCAATGGACAATATCAGATGATAAAAAGGTTTTTACGTTTTTTATTGATAAACGCGCAAAATGGAGTGATGGCAAACCTATTACTGCAGAAGATGTTCTGTGGACGTACCAAGTGATTGTTAATCCAAAAAACATGACAGGCGCTCATAAAGTCAGTATGGAACGCTTCCAACCGCCAGTGATTATTGATCCTTATACGATTCGGTTTACTGCAAAAGAAGTTCATTGGGTCAATTTAGGTGCAGCAGGTGGATTTCAGATTCTTCCAAAACATGTTTTTGAATCACTCGATTTCAATAAAATCAACTTTGAATTTCCTGTAGTTTCAGGTCGATATCAACTGGGTGAATTCAAAGAAGGATTATATGTTACATTAGAAAGAAGAAAAGAGTGGTGGGATCAAGCATCTAAACGCTGGCAGGGAACAGGTAATTTTCAAACCCTGAAATTTAAGTTTTTTGCTGAATCTGAAAATGCGTATGAAGCTTTTAAAAAAGGGATGATTGATTTGTTTCCAGTCTATATGTCCCGGATTTGGGTGAATGAAACTTCTGGCGAAAAATTTGATATGAATTGGATTGTAAAACAGCGCATTTATAATTCAAAGCCTGTTGGTTTTCAGGGGTTTGCCATGAATATGAGAGGATTTCCTTTGGATGATATTCTTGTACGTCAAGCCTTAGCCCATCTGTTGGACCGTGAAAAAATGAACAAAACCCTTATGTATTCTCAATATTTTTTACATCGATCTTTTTTTGAAGACCTATATGATAAATCCCATCCATGTTCCAATCCAGTTATCGATTTTAATAAAGATAGAGCCAGAGACCTATTAAAACAGGCAGGATGGAAAGCAAATCCTCAAACTGGCTTTCTGGAAAAAAATGGCAAGATTTTTTCATTAAAATTTTTAAGTCGTGATGCATCTACAGATAAATTTTTAGCTATATACGGCGAAGATTTAAAAGATGTTGGAATTCAGTTGGTTGTTGATAAAAAAGACTGGGCGGCTTGGGCAAAAGATATGGATGAATTTAATTATCAGATGACTTGGGCAGCTTGGGGATCAGGAATATTCAAAGACCCTGAAAGCATGTGGTCATCTGCTGAAGCTATTCGAAAAGGGGGAAACAATATTACAGGATTTAAACATACAGAGGTAGATAAACTTATTGAAAAACAGCGCAGTATATTTGATGTCAGTGCGAGAAATGAAATCTGCAAACACATTGATCAGATCATTTATCAAGAATTCCCTTATGTACTGTTATGGAATATCAATTATACGCGATTGCTCTATTGGAATAAATTTGGAATGCCAGATACTGTATTATCAAAATACGGGGATGAATCAAGCTGTTACTGGTATTGGTGGTTAGATGAAGATTCAGTTGCCGATCTAAATGATGCATTAAAGCAAAAACGACCTTTGCCGCAAAAACCTTCTGTAGTGAACTTTGATGAACAATTCAAAGGAAATGCACAACGTAGTAGAGAATAAATAAAATGAATATGTTTTCTACTGTTGCAGCTTAACTTTACTCAACTTAAACAGCTATTGTTTCGTTTCTATAAGGAATGTGTACTTGGTATCCATGACTATGAAGACATGATGCAAACCCAGTTAACTGGTCTTCTTCACCATGAACTAGAGCAATGCGTTTCATTTTAAGATTAGATGATTGTAAAAACTTGATCAATTCGTTCTGGTCTGCATGCGCGCTTAACCCATTGATATGAATGACATTGGCTTTTAACGGATATAGTTTATTGAGTATCTTAACTTCGGGTACAGGCCCTTTTCTTCCGGATTTTCTATATTCAAGTCCCAATTCAAGAATCCGTCGGCCTAACGTATGCTGTGCCATATAGCCCACAATTAAAATTGTGTTTTTACTGTTGTGTATTCGATACCGTAAATGATGTAAAATTCTTCCTGCTTCACACATTCCAGAAGATGATATGACAATATGGGGCTTTTCAGTTCGCATTAAAGCCATGGATTGTTCAACAGAACTGATATAGTGAATTTTCTCAAAAAGAAATGGATTAAGGCCTCGTTCTAGAAAGGCCTGATGGGTTTCTTGATCATACACTTCTGGATGTTCACTAAAAACTTGGGTTAATTTGCTAGCCAGAGGGCTGTCAACAAAAATAGGGACTTGATTAAGGGCTTTTTCATTATACAACTCATGTAAAATGTATATCATTTCTTGGGTTCGACCATATGCAAATGAAGGGATAAGAACTGTTCCACCTTTATCCAGAGTCTCCTGAACTGCTACTTTGACTTTGTTTTTTATATCTGCCGCAGGCTCATGAAAACGATTTCCATAAGTGCTTTCCATGATAAGCAGATCAAGTTCTGTGTGATCTGGTGCAAATGTAAGGTTTGGGTTTCGGACAATAGGACGTTCAAACCGTCCAATATCACCAGTGAATCCAATCGTATATGTTTTTCCTTGCTCCTTAACTTTGAGGATAATCATGGCAGAGCCGAGAATATGGCCAGCATCATAAAAGGTACAGGTTATATCCGTACCAATAGTTAATGGCGTATTGTAGGGATAACCTTGAATAGATGCAATGGCTTTTTCTGCATCTTGTTCTGTATATAAAGGCTTAACTTGGGTTAAATGATGCTTTTTTAAAACTTCATTAATTGAAATTGGGTTTAATTCATAAGGGCTTTTCTTCATATCTTGAATGGAACGTTTACTTTGTGTAAGAAAATTCCGAGCTGTTTTGTAATTGAGGTATTGAGCATCTGCTTCCTGAATATGTGCACTGTCAAGTAACAAGAAACTACATGCATCTGCTGTTGCACGAGTGCAATAAATATGGCCTAAAAAACGATTTTCTTTTACCAATAATGGCAGTCTGCCAGTATGATCCATATGAGCATGGGATAAAATAACGTGATCAATCAGTTGAGGGTCTATTGGAAATGACTTGTTTTTTTCTTCACTTTCTTTTCGCCTTCCCTGAAACATACCGCAGTCTAATAGGAAACGATGATTATTGATTTGAACCATATGCATTGAACCTGTAACTTCTCTAGCTGCACCATAAAATGTAATTTGCATATCTTTATCCTCATATCGCATTGGTTTTTATCAATGAATAATTATCTTGATTACAGTGAACATTAGTGAATATGTGGGAATAATGAAGCTGTTGTGAATTTTTTTTAGAAAATTGGTCGGGACGACTGGATTTGAACCAGCGACACCAGCGTCCCGAACGCTGTGCTCTACCAGACTGAGCCACGTCCCGACAATTTGTTGGACTTAATTTTTGTTCTAATTAATTATTTTGGGGTTGTCAAATAAAATTCTCTATGTATATATTTCGTTTATTGATTATTATTGATTGATTATTGATTTTGTTATCAGTCCAAGTTAGAAAATCAAAACCACTGGAGGTATATTATGAAACATGTAAATATTAGGGTTTCTGGTATTGTCCAAGGCGTCTCTTTTCGTTATTATACTCAGAAAAAAGCAGATGCATTAAAAATTAAAGGATTTGTTATGAATAAGCCGGATGGATCTGTGTATATTGAAGCTGAAGCCGAAGAAGACATATTGGAACAGTTTATCGAATGGTGTCAGCATGGCCCGTCGGCTGCCAGAGTAGATCATATTGAAATTAGTCCTGATACCCTTAAAAATTTTTCTTCTTTTGATATCCGATATTCTTCTCAGGGATTATGGGATTAAATTGAATTGTAACAGGATACAATTTCCTGATATTTTACATTTTGTAAAAAACCTCGACATGAATTATTACATATTATCAACATAACCCACTAATCCATCACATTTATTTATAGCATTACTCCCTTATTACCGTTTTGGTATAAAGCTTGCAAATTCTACCTAAATTACATTAAGGTGTGGTTTCATACATACTACCAATCCGTATTTGGGAGCCAATCTAAACAATGAAACATAATCATTATGAAGCCAAAAAACGAATTATTCTTGCGAGTATGATACTCGTTCCAGTGATTCCATTTATATTAGCATTGGGATTTGGGTATTATTTCTTTGCTACGTCTATTGAAAGCAGCACCATTGCCAGTATGAAACGAATTGCAAGTGACCACAGTCATATGATAGAAGCCTTTTTATTGGAACGTAAAGCAGATATTGAATTTATCCTTTATTCCAATTCTTTTGATGAGGTATGCAATTCTGAAAAATTAACACATCATTTTTCGTTATTGAAAAAAAAGTCAACCGCTTTTGTGGATTTAGGTATTATTAATGCCGAAGGAGTTCATTTAACATACTGCGGCCCGTTTGCATTGTCTGGAAAAAATTACAAACATGAGGAATGGTTTTTAGCTGTTATGCAAAAGGGATGGTATATTAGCGATGTTTTCCTTGGATACCGTCAGGTACCGCATTTTGTTATTGCCATCATGCGTCAGGAAGGCGATAAACGATGGATTATTCGAGCAACTATTGATACTCAGTTTTTTAATCAACTCGTAGAAAAAGTACAAATTAGTACGACCGGTGAAGCGTATATTGTCAATCATATGGGGGTATTTCAAACCACCCGACGTTCGGGAGGAAGATTGTTGGAACGCGACCCTGAGTATTTGATTTATCCCGGATATAATGATGAAATTAAAACGTTTATTCAAAAAGACAACATGAACACATGGTATTTATATGCAACCACATGGTTTAAAGAAATGAAATGGTTAATGATTGTTCGATTGCAGAAAAAAGATGCGTTTAAATCCTTACGCTCTGCAATTTATGTTAATATGACCATCAGTATTTTTGGCATCATCATGATTATTGCCACAGCTTTTTACTTAACTGGCCGTATTATTGACCGATTAAAACGAATGGATGCAGAAAAAGATGAACTTGGACAACAACTGATTCGAGCTGGCAGATTAGCTGAACTCGGTGAAATGGCAGCCGGCTTTGCACATGAAATCAATAATCCGCTACAAATTATAAAATCTGAACAAACCTTAATTATGATGATTTTTAATGATCTCAAAGACAGAGGTGAGTTAAAAGAATCAGAAGACCTCATTGAACTGGAAGATTCCATACATCAGATTAAACAACAGATTGAACGATGCGCGCATATTACTCAGGCAATTTTAAAATTTGCACGAAAAACAGACCCTGAAGCACAGGATATTGATTTAACTTCCTTTATTTCAGATGTGGTAAATATGAAGGAAAAACAGGCAAGTGTGAATGGTATAAGAATTACGACACGTATTGATAAGGACATCCCATTCATTCATGGAGATATACCTCAACTCCAACAAGTGTTGGTCAATTTAATCAACAATGGAATGGATGCAATTATTGAAAGGCATGGCTCAACTGGCGGTGAAATTTTGATATCCGCCAATAAACATAAAAATGGCAAGGTTGCAATTCATATAAAAGATGATGGTAGTGGAATTAGTCAGGAAAATATAAAAAAAATATTTACTCCTTTTTTTACAACAAAACCTGTGGGAAAAGGTACGGGTTTAGGCTTATCTGTCTGTTATGGTATTGTGGATAAAATGAAAGGTGAATTGATTGTAACGAGTGAAAAAGACAATGGAACTACCTTTACGATAACATTGCCAGCAAGTGAATAAAATCATAATGAGAGGGAAGTATTCATGGAAAAAATAAAATTAATGCTTGTAGATGATGAAGAACGTTTTCTGGTGACGACTCGAAAATTAATGGAAAAAAAAGGATTTTCTGTTGAAACAGCAAATAGCGGCATCACTGCACTTGAAAAACTGAAGCAGGTTGAAGTTCATGTGATCGTTCTAGATGTTAAAATGCCGGGAATGGATGGATTAACCGTCCTAAAAGAAATTAAAACACTTTATCCTTTAGTAGAAGTCATCATGCTTACTGGCCATGCAACAATTGAATCGGCTATTGATGGACTTAAACTTGGGGCAACAGACTATCTTATGAAACCCACAGACCTTGAAGATTTAATGATCAAGGTGAACGATGCATATACAAAACGACAAACACTGGAAGAAAAAATCCGTGTTGCGCAATCTAAAAAATATCTGAAATTTTCACAGGATAGCATAAAAGAAGAAGGTTAGATATTTAAAATTATTTATCTGTCAAAAATGGATTCAGGTTCTCTTCCTAAAATACTAGAAAATCCCCAGCCTTATTTATTCATCGCAGCCTTGTTATCTCAACTGAATCAATCTGCTGCACATAAGCTATTCATTATACTTTCTCAGTATAATGAATATCATGCTGATCATTTTACCGATGTTATTGAAAAACATGTTAAGCAAGCTTCTATTCAAAAAGCATGTCAATTATCCGATCTATGGATGAAAAAACAAGTCAATGTGTGTATCTCAAGTCTCAACTTAGGAGATGGAGATCACCAGGTTTTTTTCGGATACGGAAACTGGGATAATTTGAAAGCGAATCGGGCTTGTGTGATTAGTTCTAGAAAACATAAAACAATAAATCCGAAAGATGCTTGGATACACACCACCTACGAAGCAGTTCAATTCCTCATTCAGGAAAGTTATTCACTGGTGACGAGCCTTGGAAATTATGCTTATGAACTATCCGCATATACTGGAATTGCATCCAATGGTAAGGTTATTTTTATTTTGGACACGCTTTTGCCTATCATGCAAACACGCAGCGTTTTCCAGTCTTTTATGGACAAATACAAAGAATTTATTGATCCAAAAAACGCGCTTCTTCTTTCTCCTTTTCCATATACGCCATTTATAAATCGACATGACAGATATCGATATCGTGATGAACTTGTCATAGAACTTTCCGACATGATTATTGCTATTGATATAAGAAAAGGTGGAAATATGGAATCACTCATTTCCAAAACCTTACAGCAACGTCATCCCAAGGTAAAAGTGTTCATAACACAATCCAATGTAAAAGAAGTTGAACATCTTTTGGAACTCGGAGCGAAACCTTGTCGTTTTGGAGAAGATATCTTAGATTATTACAATCATAAATTAGGATTAAACCCATATAAAAATATAAAATTGGATACAGAAATTGATTTGGATGGAGATTACCTGATTCATTTTACCCGCTCTTGTCAAGGGCCTTGGCCCGGGCAGAGTGTATTTGAGTATTATAAATCACTTGTAAACAAACATGATAATGCAGAACATACTGCTTGTGATACATTAAAAAGAATACTTGATGAAAGACTTATACGTGCTTCTACAAAACTTATCCGAGGTAACATTCCGTGTATTTCTTTTACAGAATGTAAATTAAAAGACATTTTCAATCTTATTTTATGGCGAAAAGGTCTGATTCGGTGGACATTTGAACCTTATGGTATTGCTATTGACAAAGAAGTGTTGACTACACTGGGAGCTATGCCAGCAATTTACGGAAATGAAACAGACTGGAAAAAACTCTCTGATGAGCAAAAATTCAGATTCCAATTGAACAAGTCATCGGCTGGTGACTGGTCAACAGAAAAGGAGTGGAGATTTCCTTTAGATTTAAACCTTAAAGCCATACCTGATGATAAAATCAGAATTATTGTCCAATTTAAAGAAGAAGCTTCTTACATCCGTAACGACTACAACGTGATTGCCTTAAAGTGCTCCCGATGAGAAAACAACTATACTTAACCTTTAAATGCCTTTTTAACAAAATATAATTGACGTAACATTGATTATTAAATAACGTAAGAAAATGATATGAACTTTAAATATTCCAAATAGTTGTAAGGAGAACAGAATCCATGCCGGTTAAAGAAGAGATTCAGACGCTTCAAGAGGAACTACTAAACCAGATTAAGCAGGCAGGAATGCAGGGAATTCCGAAATCTGATTTGAAAATACAAGCTCGTTCGCTAAAAATGAAAGCATTTAAGCTGCTTGAAAAAGATAAATCAATAGCTAATCTCGGCACTGCAAATGATACCCGATATGTGCTTAAAGAATTTTTTTTACCTTTGGAAATGGCTTGTAAACTCATTGAAAAAAATGCGCAAACACATCAATTAAACCTGTTGAATCGCCGCGATCTGGTTAAAGGATGCAAAGGTGCTTTAAATAGAAAAGCCAACCAAGCTATAGAATTGCTTGTTAAAGAAAAAAAAATAATTCGTTTGAAACGCGGTAAGAACCTGTTTTATTTACATAGTTCCTCACTTCAACCGTTTATGCTGGTTCAAGAACCCGTTCAAACGCAATTGGAAGTGAAAGATGTATTCAATGCTTATCAGAAGGTAAAACAGCGGATTGGTTTTTCAAACGTGGAAATATCTGAATTACAAAAAGAACTGAAGGTGAACATCACTGTATTACAGGAATTCATTCGAACACAAGGCCGAAAAGGCAAGGCAATACTGAGTTTTGGAGATTGGTCATTAGCTTCTCAAGACATGCGGGATGCGGCTATTTATATTAACGGAAAAGCGCATCTTTTGGTTCGATTTATCGATTGATGGAGGAAAATATCATGCATCAAATCAGTCCATTTGATAATGTTCGCGTTTCTGAACCTAGGGAAATTGAAACTGAAGTCCGTACTCTAAATGAACATATTCTTGAAAATTTACTACGCGAGTTTAAGGCGCTCGTTGCTCATCCTATTCCAAGAAAATCAAAAATAAATCATGCACAGTTTATTGTATCGCCTCAACCGGGTTATGGTAAATCCCATTTAATCGGGAGGTTGTTTAAAAATTTACGCGGTCAGGCGACTCTTATCTATATTCGACCTTTTGAGGATTCAAATACATGTTGGAAATGGTTATTGCTGAAAATGGTTCAGGAAATGACTTTTCCGGATAGTGCTGTACAGGTCAATTACAACAAAGAAGAACCCAATCAGTTAGAAACGCTTGCTCACGGGATATTTACTCATCTATTGATAGATGGGATTCAAGCAAATAGTTTCTCTGCATACGATCAATCAGAGCCATTACCTATATTATCTTGTTTTCAAAAAACAGTTAAGGCGTTGAAAAAAAAACATCACCCGAATCAGTTATTTAATTTTGTTGAAAAACATCTCAATAAACAGATCAACAAAATTTCAAAACAATATCCGGCCACAACTATAATCGATCAAATTCATGATGCACTGAATAAAATCCAACCGAATGGCTCAACAACCGAGTCTGATCTTATATCCTTACTTTCAAACAGTACGGTTGTTACTTTTAGAAATAACGCGAACTTACTTAAGATTATTGCCAAACACTTTAACTTACTTGTTGAAATGCTATCAGCACAGGTTGAACGTCATCATATCCCTCCATTAAATGCATCCATATTCACTTGGCTTTCCGTGTTATTTCGGTACGCATATTTTCCTTTAGATTTACGAACTAGAGAAACGTGTTTGGAATGGCTGCAAGGCGGAATGCTTGATCAATCAGAAGCGGGTCAAATTGGGATACGTCTAAAAGATATACCGCCAGAAATGTGGGGTAGTGAAATTAATGAATATTGCAAGCTTCGGATACTTGATTTTTGTCAGCTTGCAGGTTTCTTTAGACCTTTTTTGTTTTGTTTTGATCAAACTGAAAATTATGGAAAATCGGATACGCTAGCCAAAACGTTAGGTATTATTATTCAAACTTTTGTGGATGTTACTCCTAATCAGATGACAGTAATTACTGCAAATCAACATGCATGGTCAAGGTCTATAAAACCACACTGGGAAGAAGCGCATCAACATCGGTTAAGTGAGACCATGGAGCTTGAAGGTGTGAATAAAGAACAATCAACAGAACTACTGAACTTGCGCCTAAAATCCTATGAAGACTCTGACCCTGAATCAGTTGAGTTGTTTTACAAAAAAGAGTTTTCAGATTGGTTAACTGATTTGTTTCAAGATAAAAATCAACTCGGTATTCGTGAGTTTCTTTCTCGTGCAAATATTCGCTGGCTGTCACTGAACGACGAAGAAACAAGCGAAAAAATAGAACATCTCCCATTGATTGACTACTATCAGAAATGTATAGACGAACTTGAATCTCATCCCAAACGCATGGTATTTGATCCCAATATCTTTTACTGGCTGGTCAGTGAGGTATCTTCAGGTTTATCCGTAATTGTGCCTAATACCTATGTAAGTGCAAGGGGGTACTTCACATTTCAATGGCACATTCCTGACCCACGTTATTATTTTAATATTATTTACTTTGGTTTTGAAAGCGGGTCAAACTGGCGAAAATGGGAATCTATTGTTCGTGAGGCAACGATTCATTATGATGCAGATTCACATATCAAAGTCATTTTGTTTAGAACTCCTGAATTAGCATCTATTCCATCACCTACATGGAAAATTGCACCGATATTTGATAATGCTAAAGAAACATACTTGCACATTATGGAAGTCTCTCTTCCTGATCTTGTATCTATTTATGCAGGATATGATCTTTATATGGATGCGCAGGAGGGTAACATTCCTTATTTCCCAAAAGCAGTTCTTGAATTTTTAAGAGAACAGTATCAGGGAATCTGGAACACAATGCTAGAAGCACTTGCACCTGAAAAATAAAAAGCTGGCAAAACGAAGTAGGGGCGAACCTTGTGTTCGCCCTCCAAAAGGCCGAAACGATGATCAAGGCCATTATTTATATATTTTATTTGACTTCTTTATAAAATTGGCCTATCCCGACTTTCTTGAAAATTTTGTAACAATTCTCAACCGGGGGTAATCCTTACATTATGCAGCATACAAATATTATTCTATCTTTAATCCTCATATCCATACTATCTTCGTTGAGTTCAAGCCGAGTGTTATTTTTGATCAAGATTTTGGTATTTCAAGGTGTGTTGGTCTCTCTTATACCATTATTTTTAAGAGAAGATATGGCATTGGGAGATGGTTTGTTTTCTGTGATAATGATTGGAATCCGAGGGATATTGATCCCTTGGTTCATGTATGTCATTATCAAAAAAATTGCCATTAAAAAAGAGGTTGAACCAATTATTGGATATCATGCATCTATTTTTATCGGACTTGCGATATTCGTATTTGCGATTTATATCAGTCAAAAATTCAATTTACCATCGCAACAAAAAATTCCATTGCTTGTACCGACAGCGATTACCACATTAATGTCAGGAATGTTTTTGGTTATGGCAAGACATAAAGCCATTACCATGATCATTGGCTATGTGATTATGGAAAATGGTATTTATTTAGTAGGCTGTACGCTTTCGACTCACATCAGGTATATTGTTGAATTTGGTATTTTGTTGGATGTGCTGGTAGGCGTCATGCTTATGGGTATTGTCTTAAACAATATTAATAAAACATTTGATGATATTGATACCACGCTTTTGCAAAACTTAAAGGAATAATTATGGTTGAAAGCATCATTGGATTACCGCTGTTAGCTGGAATTGTTGCATATTCTCTTCCTAAAAAAATAGGTCAATGGGTTGTTTTATGCACTGGAATTCTGCATTTGGTTTTAACCTGTTTATTGTGGCATTTTCAATCCACTCCCTTATTCTATCCATATTTAGCGATTACTTCAGAAGGCTTGATCGTTCTTTTAATTACCTCGTGTTTATTTGTGTTGACCGCAAGTTACATGATCTCCTTCATGGCCATCGTAGATGTACCTTCTACATCTGTGTTTACAGCGGCAATGTTGTGTTTTTTATCAACCATGAGTATGGTGGCGTTAGCTGATCATTTCATGGTGTTTTGGATTGCAATTGAAGCAACCACTTTATCAAGCGCACCGCTGATTTTTATCTACCGAACGCGAAAATCACTGGAAGCAACTTTAAAATATCTCGTAATATGTTCTGTGGGAATTGCATTGGCATTATTGGGTTCATTACTTATTCGGGTGTCAACGGAATTGTGCGATAAAACGATCCCATTTACCTTTTCACACATCATCCCGATTGCGAAATCTCTGGATATCAAATGGCTAAAAGCAGGATTTATTTTTATTCTGGTTGGATATGGAACCAAAATGGGAATTGCACCTATGCACACATGGTTGCCTGACGCACACAGTGAATCACCAAGCCCAGTATCGGCTTTGCTTTCTGGCGCATTATTGAATTGTGCGTATCTTGGAATTTTTAAATGCCATAAGGTTCTGTATGCGGCTGGTATTGGATCTTTTTCAGGAACATTACTGATAGTGTTTGGGTTGATTTCCATGCTTGTTGCCACAATTTTTATTATCAAGCAAACGGATTATAAAAGGCTGCTTGCCTATTCAAGCATTGAAAACATGGGAATCATTGCATTTGGTACAGGTGTTGGAGGACTCGCAGCATATGGAGCCATGCTTCATCTCATCTATCATGCATTTATCAAGTCATCACTCTTTTTATGTTCTGGAAATATACTGATTGAATTTGGTACCAAACAAATCGAAAAAATTACTTATATGACCCAGCGATTACCTAAAACAAGTATCGCTTTTTTTGCTGGTGTTCTTGGAATTTCTGGTTTCCCACCTTTTGGAATATTCCTTAGTAAATTGTTCATTATTTTAGGTACGTTTCAGAAAGGCTACTATATTTATGCCAGTATATTTTTGTTTATTATCTGTGTATTATTTGCCGGATTGCTTAAATATGCCATGATCATTTGTTTTAATGAATCTGATCAAACTACCGAACCGAAATTTTATAAAGCTGAATCCTATGCAATGGTTTGGCAGGTCATTCTCATGCTGACAATCTCAGTTCTGTTGTGTTTTTGGATGCCATCTCCATTATCTTCCACGATCCTACAAGCTGTTGCCCCAATTGGCGGAGGACATTAAATGCAACGCCCATTTTTATGCATAAGTAATGGTGAAAGAAAAAACATACATGATATTCCGTTATTGGATTTTCAATTACTGCATGACACCATTCTTGGTTATATTGCAAATGGATATCATGTTGTACATTGGTTTGCATATAGTGATATGACTCAACAACTCTATGTCATGGTAGTGTTGAGAAATCAGGATTTAATCATTGCGAGAGCTAAAGCACCAGAATCCTATCCTGCACTGACATGTTACTATGAACAGTTTCATATGTTTGAAAGGGAAATGTGTGAACAATATGCGATTCTTCCCATAGGTCATCCTTGGCTGAAATCCGTCCGATATCATAGTAATTATCGAGGATTACCTGATCTGTTGAACTATGATGTGAATCAGGATATTCCGGGGAATTATCCATATTATGCAATCCAAGGTGAAGAAATTCATGAAGTCGGCGTAGGTCCAGTCCATGCTGGAATTATTGAACCCGGCCATTTTCGATTTAACTGTATTGGTGAAACCGTGCTTCATCTTGAAATACAACTGGGTTTTCAACATCGGGGCATTGAGCAGTTGATACCCACCGTGTCAATGAACAGAATTCCAGTGATACTTGAAGGTGTTGCCGGAGATACCGCTGTTGGTAATGGACTATGTTTTGTTCAGGCCTTTGAGTCTTTATGCAATTTTCAGGTAAATGATAAGGCAAAGTCTATTCGAACCATTGCTTTTGAATTGGAACGAATTGCGAATCATCTTGGTGACTTGGGAGCACTGAGTGGAGATGTGGCTTTTTTGCCGCCAGCAGCCTATTTTGGCAGAATGCGTGGAGATTTTTTAAACATGTTGCTGCTGATCAGCGGCAATCGCTTTGGAAAAGGCTTGATTCGTCCGGGTGGAATCAACTTTCCCATAACTCAGGAACAATGTGAAGCGCTGTTGAAACGAATTCAGGATATCAAACCCCAGATTGAACATGTTGGGTCTTTATTATTGAACACATCAAGCGTTCTTGCCCGTTTTGAAGGGACAGGTACGGTTTCAAAACAACTTGCTCAAACCATAGGTTTGGTTGGAGTTGCGGCAAGAGCATCTGGCATTTATTATGATGTCAGGTCTCATTTTCCATCTGCATCTTATTCAACACTTCACATTAATCCAGTAGTTGAAACTACAGGTGATGTATATGCACGTGCAAAAGTGCGATTTTTAGAAATTCTGGAGTCTATTAAGTATATTCAAATGCTGTTAAATCCGATAAGCCATGTGAGTGAAAACAATATGTTTTTTATAAAAAACAATCCATGCCATGCATCTTCTGTTGTAGTTGTCATCAATGAGGCATGGCGGGGTGAACTGTCTCACTGCGTGATTACAGATGATCAAGGAAATATCGTGCGATATAAAATAAAAGACCCATCATTTCATAACTGGACTGGACTGGCAATGGCTATGCGAGACACAGATATTTCTGATTTTCCTTTATGCAATAAAAGTTTTAATTTGTCGTATTGTGGTTTTGATTTATGATAACGCTAACTAAAAACCAAAAACCAAAAACTGAAAACGTATATGTTTGATTTACTAAAAAACCGGTTAGAACAGGGATATAGAACCACAGCATATCCAAAAGAGCCTATCTCATTGCCTAAACCCTATCGGGGTAAACCTTTTTTTCATGAACATTGTGATATGGAACTCATCACTGAATGTATTGAGTCTTGTCCTCAGAAAGCACTGCATTTCAGTAAAGAAAAAGGCCCATCTCTTGATATGGGGAAGTGCGTATTTTGTGGGCAATGTGAACGAGTATCGAAAAAGAAATGGATAACATTTACGACCAATTTTGAGTTGGGGGTAACTCAAAAAGACCATCTGGTTACGAATGGTCAAATTCCAGATATCAAGCAAGATGTGAACAATAAATTCAAAAAACTGTTTGGCAGATCATTACAATTGCGTCAGGTGTCTGCGGGTGGGTGTAATGCGTGTGAAGCAGATGTGAATGTGTTAAATACACCTTTTTTTGATTTGTCGAGATTTGGTATTAGTTTTGTAGCATCGCCGCGTCACTCTGATGGTATTTTAGTTACCGGGCCTATACCCAAAAACATGAAAACAGCTTTATTAGAAACATACGCAGCTATTCCTTCCCCAAAACTTGTCATTGCCGTTGGAAGTTGTGCACTATCAGGCGGTCCCTTTTTTGGAAGTCCAGAAATTACAGCACCTTTAGACAATTTGTTACCGGTTGATCTTTTTATCCCGGGTTGCCCGCCACATCCACTGACCATTTTACATGCATTGTTGGGATATTTTAATAAGCTCGGTTTATGAAAGGAGAACATCATGTACAATCAGCCTAATTCACTTGAATCAGTCGTAAAAAGTATCGTTCCAGTGGATCAAACATGGATAGATAAAGCCAAAGAACGCAGTGCTCAATTACTCATGCCATATCGTGCACTCGGCAAACTGCATGTGTACGCTGAAAAGCTATGTGGTATTTACAAAACCCTATCACCAAAAATAAACCGCAAGTCAGTGATCATCATGGCAGGTGATCATGGTGTTGCACAGGAAGGCGTCAGTGCATATCCTCAGGATGTAACTGGTGCAATGGTGCAAACTTTTCTTCATGGCGGTGCAGGAATCAACGCATTTGCAAGAAAAATAAATGCAGATGTTTGGGTTGTGGATACAGGGATTATACCAGATATTCAAATCAATCCGCATGAATTAGCTAAACTTGATAAAAAGTATCAGATTCGTATTGAGAAAGTGGGTAAAGGCACTGCAAATATGACCAAAGTGCCAGCCATGACTTTAGAACAAGCTGAACAGAGTGTCATGACGGGTTTCCGAATCGCTT
>PDZT01000396.1 GCA_002753105.1 Deltaproteobacteria bacterium YD0425bin50
TCAACTGTTTTTAAAAAATGGGGACAAACCAAGATAAATTCCAAAACCTACCATAAAGAGTGCACAACAGAACAGTAAACCATAGTATGCTTTTTGATTCAGATGCCTTGCACCAAAAAAAGCCAGTATGGATATCAACACATACCAAACCAAATCACCAAATTCATGCCCCAAAAAAAACATCAATAATTTGGGCCATGTTTTAATCGTTATTTCGAATTCAACCAAAAAAGCGATTCCTATACTTGCCCACCATATCCAAAAATATGGGTTCGACATGGATACCATAATACCACCAATCACTGGATTTTGCATATCATGCCTTGGCTTTGAATCACTCGACTCATAATCTCCGATAAAATCTGAAGATATTTTTCCCTGATAGATATCTTTAATAAGAGAAATACCAAAATATACGAGAATTAATCCGCCAACAATTCCAATCAAACGAACAACATAGTATTGCTGAAAAATAAATGAAAAACGCTGTCCTGCTAAACGGTGTGTTGCGTTGTCAATTAACGCATGGCCTGAAATAATCCAAAAACCCATTAAATACCCTCGTTTTTTTTGTTGAACAGACTGAATAATCGTGTAGGTCAATAATGGGCCGGGGGACATGGCGCCAGTGAGTGCTGTAAGAAATGAAAATGAAAAAACAAACCAATAATTGGCAACACCATTTTGTATTGATTCAATATTCATTACGTTTTCCAAATTTTTTTTTGTGAATTGGGCGAGGTTATCTCGCCCTTACAAAATTTACATTGCAGCAAAAAGATCAACATCACTCTTTATTTATTGATGCACCGTTGTCTCTGAATTTGACATTGCTTATCCACAGGCGGCGCTGTCAATGATTGTATTTGAGAAATCGTATTGTTAATTAATTTGTTTTGAGAATCTGTTAAATTTAACTTTAAAGCAGTGTTTAAATAATCCAGTGCCTTTTGATATCCGTCAGGTGTTTTGGTACTCGCAGCAGCATTTGCTTTATATAACAATACCATCAAGTCAATGGTTGCAAGTCGATGTAAGATGTTTTCTTTTTGAGAAGCATCTATCGCGTAAGATAGGCCAACTTTAAGTTCTTTTACAATTCGATTAAAATCTGGGATAACGGATACTGCCAGAAAAGAATCCGATTGTTGAATATAATACTTACATATTAACAAATATACTTCTTTTTTCGTATATTTTTCTTTTAGAACATCAGGCGCTTTGATGCTTTCCAAAAAAATCATCTTGTCTTCACCAAGCGGCGCAAAATTTCCGCGCCATATTTCAATACCTGTATCTGTGGGCTTTATGTAGTAATTTTGTCTGTTTGATATACTTGCTGACACAATCATGGCAATAACAAAAATAAAAATACTGATTAAAAAGACCTCCATTTTATTATTGCTAAAATAGCCTTTTTTAACAGCCACTTTATTTTCACATTTAATCTCATCGGCTTTAGGACTTTCTAAAACAGCCTGAACATGTAATTGAGGTTGAGGTGCGGGTTCAGAAACTTCAGGAGCAGACACATCAGTAACCTTAGCTGGTTCTGGGTCAACGTTTTCAACAACAGGTTCAACTACAATTTCTGCTGTGGGTTGAGGTGCGGGTTCAGAAACTTCAGGAGCAGACACATCAGTAACCTTAACTGGTTCTGGGTCAACGTTTTCAACAACAGGTTCAACTATAATTTCTGTTGTGGGTTGAGGTGCGGGTTCAGAAACTTCAGGAGCAGACACATCAGTAACCTTAACTGGCTCTGGGTCAACGTTTTCTACAACAGGTTCAACTACAATTTCTGCTGTGGGTTGAGGTGCGGGTTCAGAAACTTCAGGAGCAGACACATCAGTAACCTTAACTGGCTCTGGGTCAACGTTTTCAACAACTGATTGAGCTACAATTTCTGTTGTGGGTTGAGGTGCGGCCTCAAAAACTTCAGGAGCAGACACATCAGTGATCTTAACTGGCTCTGGGTCAACGTTTTCAACAACTGGTTGAGCTACAATTTCTGTTGTGGGTTGAGATTCGGATTTAGTCTTTTTGGATGTATTGAAAGCAATAATCGTATTGTCAATAATATCTTGGGGTATAGTTTCCGGAAATTGCCTGAATAGGAATTCTTGAATATCTAAAGATGTGTTATCGGTTTGGCTGTTTACCGAAATGTTCATTCCAAATGTGAATTCCTCATGTTCGATTTTATATAATTGTTCGGGTTGCCAATTTCCAAAGGACCTAAAAAGGATTTCTTCTGGCTCAGGCTGAATAATATCATCAGTTATTGCTGACTCGATGGTCTCTTTTTGGATATCTTTTGATTTCCGTGATGGAGTTTTAGTAGTTTCTTTTTTGGTTGTCGTTTTTTTTTTCTTAGATGCTGACTTTGGTGCGCTTATTTTTCCCATAATCAAAACCTCATTGAATTCAAGTTACCATAAAAAAAATTTATTTAATTCGACATTATCATGAATATATACATGTATAATCCATGCAACTTTAATATTACTCAATCTATTATTCATTAAACATTATATGATTCATATATTTTTGTAAATGTTTTTATTCTTCTTGTGCCTGATTCAGCGTCCTAAAAAATTAAATACTGCCATCTCTTTTCTTTAGTTTACTTTTTGATTGCTTTAAGATTTTAAAAAAGAGTATAAAATATTTAAAAATTTTATACCAACCAGTCCAATGTCGGTTATAGTTAACATTTTTAAATAACTATGTGATTTTTTAGAACATCGATTCAAATTTAAGGAGAATACACCATGAATGTATTAAAAATCGATCATATTGGTATTGCTGTAAATCATATTGACGAAGGGAAATCGTTTTGGTCTGACGTGTTAGGACTTCATTTCGAAGGATTGGAAACAGTTAAAGAACAGAAGGTGACAACAGCTTTTTTTCCAGTAGGTGAAAGCGAAGTTGAATTGCTTGAATCTACGGAACCCGATGGGCCTGTTGCAAAATTTATTGAAAAAAAAGGACAGGGCGTTCAACATATCGCTTTTCGCGTTGAAAATCTTGAAACTGCTTTAGCAGAATGCAAACAAAAAGGAATTCAATTAATCGATGAAAAACCCCGTAAAGGTGCTGGTGGTGCTAAGATTGCTTTTTTACATCCTAAATCAACGCAGGGTGTTTTAGTTGAATTGTGTGAACGATAACAGAAACCTTAAATTATTTAATCATTTCCAAGGATAAGAAAAGATGAGTGAGAATAAAACTATGGATCAATGGCAAAAACTTGCCCAAAAAGAATTAAAAAAAACACCGTTAGAATCACTAAATTGGCAGACTCCTGAAGGAATTGTTGTTAAACCGCTTTACACTGCTGAAGATATTGAACATATTGATCATGTGAATACTATGCCCGGTTTTGATCCTTTTGTGCGTGGTGTCAGAGCAACGATGTATGCTGGACGTCCATGGACAATTCGTCAATATGCAGGATTTTCAACAGCAAAAGAATCCAATGCATTTTATCGAAAAAATTTGGCAGCAGGGCAAAAAGGATTATCAGTAGCCTTTGATTTGCCAACCCATCGAGGCTATGATTCGGATCATCCGCGTGTCATGGGCGATGTCGGTAAAGCAGGCGTTGCTGTAGATTCCGTAGAAGACATGAAAATTTTATTTGATCAAATCCCATTAAATGACATGTCTGTATCCATGACAATGAATGGCGCTGTATTGCCCGTATTGGCTGGCTATATTGTGGCTGCAGAAGAGCAGGGCGTATCTCAGGCTCAATTGAATGGAACTATTCAAAATGATATTCTTAAAGAATATCTCACCCGAAATACCTATATTTATCCGCCTGTCCCATCTATGCGTATTGTTTCAGACATAATTCAATACTGCTCAAAACAT
>PDZT01000397.1 GCA_002753105.1 Deltaproteobacteria bacterium YD0425bin50
TTTTCTTTCTTGGATAAAAAAAGCAATCCGCATAGAAGAACTGGCAGAAATCTTTCCAATTCCAAAGCCGACATAAATCCGATTATAATCGGTAAAGCCGGGTTCCGATAAACAAAATCCTGCGCGTAACCAATATATAGAAGCCCGTCATACACCCACTGATATCCATCATAGGTAATAAATGGATAGGAAAAAAGGAGGTCAAAATGAACAAGACAGACTGCTTTATAAATAAGTAGAGTCCCAAACATTATCAATAGGTATTTTGATTTAAATTTAATTAGAAAATTGCCCATAGAGAATTAAAATATTTTTACCCTATTCATCAAACTGTTTTGGTGAAGAGAATATGCCATGAAAAAAACCTAGTGTCCATAGTGATTCAACACAAGAATTCGTAAAGCAATATCTCCTGAATTGTCCAATTTAAAAAAATGAAGTGAATTTCACTTAAAAATGAATTTCAGGATTTTTTGAGGGTGCAGAATGTAATACCCCAATCGAAACGATTTGGATCGGGTCAACAGATAATTCGTTCTCTCCAATTCAATCTTTTGTTTCTCAAGCTCTAGTGTCTGCATTCCAATGAATTCAAAATACTCGGCCTGCAATTCATCTAATTCCCGTTTCCGCATTTTCATTTCTCCCAGAATATTGCCATATAATTCATTATAATTCTTTTGCATATCCTCTATTGAAGCAAGCCCATTGAACTGAATATTTTTTTTTGCCTCATATATTAGTTCTCTGTTTTCGATCAGATCCGTTATTTTACGCAGTACCGCATCAGCGTCATTTAACTCCTGAACAACCCATCCCGCATTCAATTTTCTGACTCGGTCTCCCTGCGCTCCTAAATCAAAAGATATTACGGGTATTTTTGCTTGTACGTATTCGCTTAAAGTGTAAGAATACGATTCCGGACATACGGACAGAAATAATCCGATATGGATTTTGTCTTTAGCCAAGGCCTCTACGATATTGCACGAATCGTACCTTCCCTTAGATATAACTCCGGGAATTTTCTCATGGAGCAACCCATAGGAGACAAAACGTACTCGCAAATTTTTGGGGGCTTTAACTAAGATTTTCTTTAGGATATGAAAACCTTTGTGTTCTGCCAAATTACCTAAAATCGCCACATTGAGCATTTTCTCTTCTTTTAGAGTTTCGATTTGCTTTTGAAGATCATATTCGAAAATCCGATTTCGGTTCCCATGCTCGATTACATCAATTTTATTTCGAATTTCCGGATAAACTTTTATTATCGTATCTACCATAGTTGCATTGGGAACGATGATTCGACGTGCTGATGTCAAGACCTGACGCATTAAACTTTGATGAATTTCCAAAGAATATTTATTAAGCCCTATATGCTTCATACATAATTCATACCCACGATCCTTGATTTCGGATGTACAATTAGAGCAATACCTAAAATCGGAATCCAGTAAGAAAATACTTGGGCAAACGGAATAATAATCATGTAAAGTAAGAATATAAGGGATATCCAACTTGGCTAAAACTTCAATAATTTCGGAATTATTAATTAAATGATGGATATGAATCAAGCTGATTGAAAATAATTGAATACATAAATTCAATATGGTCTTGTAGTCGTTTTGACTCGTTAATGAAGCATAGTTATAGTAATCCCGCCTGATTTTGAACATCATTTTTGATGCACAAGAACCGGATTTCCATTTTTCGACTAAAATATATTTCTCTTTTGAGATAAATATATAATGAATGTCGCTGCTTATATTATCTGATATTAACTCCCTGACCTGCTTCTCCATTCCTCCACCCATACCGTGAATTACGTGCAAGATTTTCCTGGCATCAGAAACTTCTTCTTTACCACGCATTTGAATTACCCTTTTCAAATACCGATGAAATAAGCTTAAGGGATTTTTTCGCACGAATTCGGAAATCTCTTTTGAATAATTCGGATGAATACGTAAAAGGGCTTTGGTATTATCGGACATAAGCTTATATTTTTCTTCCTGAAATGAAGCCCCATGTTTATGAAAAATGAATGTATCATCCGCAATCAAGTTGATATATCCGAGTGCTATTGCCTTTTGACAAAAATCATTCTCTTCGCCATAACCTTTGCCAAAAAGAGTTTCATTAAATAGCCCGATTTCATTCAAAGCCTTACGGGAAATAAACATGCAAAATCCGACACCGGTCGGTGCTTCAGGATAAATGTGAAAAGAGATTTTCTCAATTAATTCAGCAAAAGAATCAATAGTAAATCCTTCGGGGATTGCATTATCCTGCAGGAATTGTGGCACTGAACAGATTGTACCTGAGTTCGTTAGAGGAGTTATTGTTGCAATATTTCTCCTTGATTTTGATAGATTCATGATCTTACTCAACCAATTTCTTGAAACCCTGGTATCGGAATTCAGTATGACAACGTCATTATCCGAAAGCGAAAGCCCTTCGTTTATTGTTTTAATAAAACCAAGATTATCAGCTCGATCTATTACAATTAGGTTTTTGGAAACGACAGCTAAGTTATTTAGATATTTGGAAATGGAAGTCTCCGAACTTCCATCATTGATTAAAATAAGCCTAAAATCAAAATCGGTATATTTGAATACCGAATCAATACAATCCCGTAAATCATCTAAAGCATTGTAGATCGGAATAATAATATCCACCGGCTTTTGTGAATGGTTTATTAGATAAGAATTATTCATGGATAATATTTTGGAAAAGATTTTCTCGAAAATTGAGGCAAAATATACAGCTTGCTGGGGGATTGATCCGATAGGTTTGCTTATGCATGAATTTCAATTTATTTTTTCCTAAAAAGAGAGATAAATTTGTTTACCGGCCACAATAAACCACTACCCAGTTTCCAGCTAATACTGTTCAAGACTGCATTATAGTTATTCGATAGCGTTGCAAAACTATTCGACAATACCTGAAAATCGACTGTTAATAAATTATACTGATCTTGGATACGTTCAAGATCCGCTAACCTGACCAGCCTTAAATTCCTGTCAACGATTTGCGCATCGCGTTCCAAAATTTGATTCTTCAAATCGGATATTTGCTGATTCTTTTCAAATATTGTTTCACCCATCTTTAAATAGTCACCCAGCAATATCTTAATAATCCGCGAGAATGAAAATTTTTCAGATTCCTGTTTAATCATTACCAGAGCCTGATAAACCAGGTTGTCAAAACTTTGTAGATTTAAAAATTCCTGATTTGTTCTCTGAACCAGAACAAGCTGATTCAGCAGAAAAAATATTTCATCCGCAAGGTCAATTGAATCAATACTATAATTTTTCTCTTTTACAGAGTCTGAAAATTTATAAAAACGAATGATTTCTTCTTTGTAAAAATGAGTTTCCCGAGTAAATTCCAGGTCGATGACACGTAGCGATCCATCCTCCGTTAGAATGATATTCCGGTCAATGAAATCGCCTTGTGATATTCTTTTCTTATAGGATTTTCTTTTGGCCAATAATCCGATGATATCGGGTTGCATCATCGATTTTAATAGTATTGCATCAACATCCGTAACAAAATTTAAACTAACAATTTCAGCGATTAATTGCTCTATTTCTTTACAAGCATTTTCGAAACCCGAAGCCTGAAGCTTTTCATTCATGCTTTCGTGAAGCTGAATAGCTTTTTCAACCATTTCCGGCTCTCTACTAGGATCTTTTCGAATAATACTTTCTAAAGTTTCTCCCTGAATAAATTCTTCAAACATGAAATCCCTTCCATTATCCCTGTAGTGGATAGCAAGGTCGGGGATTAATTTCGGGAATTGGCTTGAAATCAATTTATGTTTTTCAATTAGATCGCTAAGATTTGTTGCAATCCGCAACACTAACTTTTTAACG
>PDZT01000398.1 GCA_002753105.1 Deltaproteobacteria bacterium YD0425bin50
ATATGTAATATTCGTGAATTTTACCTGCACAGATTAATCATTACTTGGTGGATTTGGATAGGATCACCATAAATTGTGCCACAATCTTCAGGAATATTTTGCTGAATGGAGATATTTGAAGAAATGGAAGCCCTTAATAACTTAATCGATTCCTTTATAATGGCAATTAATTTAATGGGTTTTCTTTCTTTTTCTGAATGTCGGCTAAAACTGAGTAATTGACCAATTAAATCTTTTGCTCGCTGGCTGGCAGTAATGATTTTTTCTATATTGCTATGTGCAAAATTGCCGTTTGGCAAATAAGACGATGCGAGTTCAGCATTTCCAAGAATAATCCCCAAAATATTATTAAAATCATGTGCGATACCGCCGGCAAGTGTACCAATAGACTCCATTTTGTGGGATTGTCTAAGATGTGCTTCAAATTTTTCCCTGTCTTCTTCTGCTTTTTTGCGAAGAGAAGTATCCTGAATTATACCATCAAAATAATAGGTATTGTCTTTTTCATGAAAAATTTTACGGGCACTAATAGCAGCCCAAAAACGTGAACCATCTTTTCGTTTTAGTAAGACATCAACCTCATTGGCAAGGCCATCTTTATTGAGATGTTCAACAAGACCATAACGATCATTGGGATCATGGTAAATTTCTATTACCGGTAGATTTAACAATTCGTGTTCATTTTTATAATTCAGCATTTTGACTAATGGTAAATTGACTGAAATAAATCTACCCTCACCATCAGGCACACTTCGATACAGGCCAACCGGTACATTTTCCTGAAGCGATCTGTATTGACTTTCGCTTTCATGTAATTGTTCTTCAACTAGTTTATGTTTATTAAATACTTCTTTTAATGTAACTTGAATATCAATTCGGGCGAGAAGCTCTTCTCGCGAAATTGGCTTGGTTAAATAGTCATTTGCTCCAGATTGAAAACCAATCACCATATCCTCGACTCTGTTTTTTGCTGTTACCATAATTACAGGTAGTTCAATAGG
Source organism: Deltaproteobacteria bacterium YD0425bin50 (assembly GCA_002753105.1). Lineage (GTDB taxonomy): Bacteria > Desulfobacterota > Desulfobacteria > Desulfobacterales > YD0425bin50 > YD0425bin50. The sequence continues at coordinate 1,002 of PDZT01000398.1, forward strand.
ATTATACATTTTTCGAATACGCTGACATACATCATATCCAGAAATTCCGGGCATCATCACGTCTAATAGGACCAAATCATATTTTTTGTTTTTTTCTATGGCTAAAAGAGCTTCTTCACCTGAATTGGCTATAGATATTTCATATGGTCTAAAAGATAGAAAACCCTTCAATACCTCAATATTAATAGATTCGTCATCTACAAGCAAAATACAATATTTTAATTCAGAATTACTATTTAAAACGACATGGTCTTGAGGCAATTGAACGAAACTTTTTGGAATGTCGTTTAGTGTTGATGAGAGATTGGATAAAGGAGGTTTTACAGTAACATTAGATGTAGCATGTAACTGAGAGGTTGTTGTTGATATGGGCATAGTAAAAGAAAAAGAAGTTCCCTTGCCCATTTCCGATTCAACCCAAATCGTTCCATTGTGCATTTCCACTAAAGCTTTAGTAATGCTTAATCCTAAACCTGCCCCTCCATGATATCTTCCTATTGAACCATTGACCTGTTCAAATGGAACAAATATTCGATTTAATTGATTAGAGGGAATTCCTATTCCTGTATCTGAAACCGTAATCACAACGTGATTGTCTTTTGTATAAGCGGACAAACACACATGACCTATTTGTGTAAATTTAATCGCATTCGCTATAAGATGATATAAAATTTGCTGAAAACGGTCTTCATCTGCATCTATTGCGGGTATATCATCTGGAATCAAATTAATAAATTTGATGAGTTTTTGATCTAACAATGGCTTACACAGCAATAATACAACTTCAGACAAAGAACGAATATCAAGAGGTTTAGGATTCAACTGGATATCCTGATGCTGAAGCTTTGAAAAGTCTAATATATCATTGATTAAATTGAATAAGCGCCTACTACTTGAAATGATCAACGATAAATTGTATTCCTGTTCGTAGGTTAATTGACCTGAAGAACCATGAATCAATGCATCTGCAATACCAATAATTGCATTCAGGGGGGTCCGTAATTCATGAGATGTATTGGCAAGAAATTCATCTTTCATTTTATCAATGCTGCGTAATTGCTCGTTTAATTGACGGGCATTGACTAACTTTCTTTTTTGGCGGAATATCACGGCAACTAAAAAGCAAGCACCCAAGATGATATATACCAGATACGCAAGCGTAGTTTTCCATATAGGAGATGCAACGATAACATTTAACACTGCTTCATTTTTACTCCACAACCCGTCATTATTTGATGCTTTTATTCTTAGCAAATATGATCCTCCGGGAAGTCCAGAGTATCTGCCATATCGACGAGTTCCAGCATCATACCAGTCTTTATCATATCCATCCAAGATATACTGATATTGATTTTTTCCCGGCTTTGTATAATTCAATCCCGCATATTCAAATTCAAAATAGTTTCGGCTCCAATCCAAATATATTCTTTGAATTTTTTCATATGCAGCAGGTAGGGACATCGGATTACCTGCTTGTGAAATGGATACGATATACACAGGTGGCTCAAATGTATTTGACAAAATCTGATTGGGAGAAAAACAATTCAGACCATTAAACCCACCAAACCACATTTTCCCATCCCGAGACCTGTAAGCAGAAGTACAAAAAAAACCATTACTGTGTAATCCGTCACTTTTGGTATAAACATGTTGAATGGTTTTGGTAACACTATCAAATTCAACGAGTCCAATATCTGTTCCCATCCACAAGTGCTTTCGATCATCTTCAAGAACATTATGAACAATTTTAGGTGAAAACCCGTTGGATTTAGTATAATGTTTAAATTCTCCTTTCTGTTTATCAAACTGATTTAAGCCATTTTCAGTACATACCCAAAAATTTCCAGAAGTATCCTCATATACATCATAGACGATATTTGAGCTAATTGATGTTAACTCTTCATCATGATGAGTATAGTACATAAAAGTTTCGGTTTTTTTATTGAACTTGCCTAATCCTCCTCCCCAATTTGCGATCCAAAAAATATATGGATAGTCTTTATCAATAATAAACCGTAATGCAGTATCACTTCCTTTTTGCTTGTTTTTTGACTCGGATTCATAACAAAATAAGGTTTTGGTTTTTAGATTATACCTGCAAAAATTTTGTTTCCAACCACTCATCCAGAGAATGTCAGAATCATCAGGGTCTGGTTTGATCGTATATACATAGGTCTGGTCTGTAATCGTTTCTAAACAAACGCCATTTTGTTTATCAAAACGGCAAATACCATTAGCTGTAGAAACATAAAAATTACCATCGTTATCTTCATAAAAACCAGATGGATAATTATGGGGTAAGGATTTTGGATGATTAGGATCACGTACAAAATGCCTGAAGCGATTATTGGCTCTATCATAACAATCAAGACCATTACCAAAATGTCCAATCCAAATCATACCTTCCCGATCTTCAAAGATTGGTATGGGTGTGTTGCCTGCCAATGTATTTGGATTTTTGGGATCATGTTGAAACCGCTCAAATAAAAAACTATGTGGATCAAATTTATCTACTTTTCCAGAATTGTGTACAATCCATAGTATTCCCTGACGGTCTTCATAAGTAGTATGGATGGAATTTGAAGATAACCCGGTATATGGATCATTTCCATCCACTGTATAAAATTTAGCTTCCTGAGTGTGAGTATTATAGACAAAAAGGCCAGAATTTTCATTATGGCTATCTGAAAGTAAATTGCCAGATTGTGTAATCAGAATATGCCAAAATTGTTTTTCTATGTCCTGAGTTACATCACATGTTCGTAATTGAATCCGTGTAATCGTTTGGTTTTGTTTGTTCAATCGATTTAAACCATGAGTTTTGGTTCCAATCCAAATATACCCATTTGTATCTTCCGCTAGG
>PDZT01000058.1 GCA_002753105.1 Deltaproteobacteria bacterium YD0425bin50
GCTCTTCCGATCTTGCAAAGCAACAGGTTGAATCCCTTGCTGCTGAGCTTGAAGCGCTCGTGTTACAGCATCTTGAGTTTTAGGAACGCCAAGCTGTTCAGCCATGGTTTCAATCTGATTTTGGGTCATAGGGGGTTGCACAGGGGATGGAGTGAGACTTTTTGGGAGCTGCAAATACATATTGCGTGGTCGAGTTCCCCGATATAAATTGAATTTTAAAATGGAACCGGGTTTGGCTTGATTCAGGGATGTCCTAAAATCATTGATGTTGTTTAACCGCGTATTATTCATACGAATCAATTCATCGCCTACGTGCATACCTGCCTTATTTGCGATGGATTGTGGGGTTACTTCTAACACAAGAACACCATCTTTTTTGGCTAAACCAAATTGCTGCATCATGTTTGCGGTAACGGTTTCTAATTTTAAGCCCAAACTCTGTTCTGTAAGCTGATTATACGCAGCCGCCTTGGCTTGTTGAGGTGTATTTTGCTGGGCTTGAGCTGGAGTAGCCTGAAACCCATCTACAACCTGATGACATAACAAGCAATTTCCCCAATATTTGTGAAGCATTTTTTGTTTTATGGAAATGGGCGGACCTGCCATCACTTTGGATATAGGTTTTCCAGCATCAATGGTTACGTGGCATTGATTGCAGTTCCCCATGTAAGGATGAGGCATTGGGGCTTTGACACTAATCGGAGATGCTGGTGCAGTTTGCTGAGGAGTTTGCTTATTAAAAAAAGCCAAATGAAAACGCTGTTGTCCCGGATTGGTACAATGCCATCCAGTCCAGCCTATAACAATCACTAATAAAATCGTCATGATAACAATAGCTGGTTTAAACTGTGACATACAAAATTCATATTCAACTTGTTTTGCCATACTTATCCTTCCTGCGTCGCAAATAATCTTATCCGTATAATCGATTCTCTGTCCAAATGAGTTGTTATGATTTCCTTGATCTGTTTTTTGATGGTCTCGCCTTCTACTAAGGAAATATGCTTGGGTACAAATAACTCGACCTCAAATTCAAAATATTGGCCTAACTCTCTGCCAAAGATATTCCGAATACCGGAAATCATTTTTTCCTGATGCAATATATTTCGAATATGCTCAATGGTGTCCTCCTCTGGAGATTGATCCAGCAAATTAAGAGTAGCGTCATAAATCATTTCGATACATATTTTTAATATTACAACCCCAACAACAATCGCGGCAAGGGGATCCATAAAATAAAATCCCATTTTGGCACCGATTACCCCAATCAAGACCGCTATTGAGGAATAGACATCCGATCGGCTTTCCCATGCTTTGGCTACCATTGAAGGACTGTTGATTTGCTGCCCCGCACATACACTTTGTCGGAACATCAGTTCATTGATGGTAATCGAAAAAATCGCTCCCCATGCAGCAGATAAACAGGGTTTTACATATTGTTTATGAATAATGACCATACATCCATCATAGACAATATATGTGCCTATTATGAGTAAAAACAAATAAATAAGGATAGCTACCACGTATTCTGCTTTGCCATAACCGTAAGGATATAATTCATTCGGTTTTTTCTCAACAATACGCAAGCCAATAATCATGACAATGGTTGCCAAAAGGTCTGCTGATGAGTGGATCGCATCCGCAATTAATCCTTTACTGCGCCCAACAATTCCAAGATACGCTTTGATAAATATCATTAAAATATTTCCGATGACATTGACCATGCCTACGCTTTTTGCGCATCGTTCACATGCCTTATATTTCATACTGATTTTTTCCGTTGTGTTTCTGTTTCAGATGCAATCTCTTTTTCAAGTTTATCCGCACTTCTCCACAGCATTGCTGCAACTACAATAATTACTACTGTGAGACCTAAGCCAATTAGCCTTAATAGATGCATAACCATTGTCCTTTTTGCTGCGTTATCGGTCGTTGATGTATTAAAATATACACATTCCTCCCTACTGCCTTGCCAAAATTCTTTTCTGAAAAACTATATAATAATCCATCATGTTTAAATCACATAATGTCCTTTTAACATAGCAAATACCATGAGAAAAAACACAAGTTGCTGGGTATGCAGTAGATAAACCCCTTTCTTAACCCGTCCCGGCTGATATTTAATCCACATTAAAAAACCACCGAAAGTTAGCCAGCCCATTAAAAACAGGGCAAGCATGAGCCAGTTATTTGACCATAGCGTAACATAACAATGGATGCACGCTGCAATAAATGACGCTGTGTTCAACCATATATGATACACAAGAAGTTTGTTAAAATAAGGCTGTACTTCCTTAAAATTGTAACGGAGCCTTAGTCTTTTTGCTGGGAAATACACATTTGCCGCTAAAAATAAAATCATACACAAATTGCCGGTTCCTGTAGCTAAATTGTAATCTGAAAATAAAGCATACAGAATACTTATTTTAATTAATACGACAATCCAAATAAGCCGGTATTTTAAGGGGCCTTCCCCGAATAAGTTCAAATTATAAGTACTGCGTTTATCTATCATTATAATCTTATATACAATTTAATATACAATCGTTTTAAATGCTTTAGCATCTTGTGAGGATTCAAAATGCGGAATATCTTTAAATCCAAAAATATACGAATAAATGTAAATGGGAAATTGTATGCGAATTGTCGTATAAGTATTAACCCTATCTGTGTAGGCAAGCCGTTGATTTGCCAAATCCTTTTCAACTTCAATGATCGCATTCATCAGATTGAGAAACGCATTGGACAATTTTAAATCCGGGTACTGCTCTCCAACAGCCATTAGTCTTGCTAAAGGCGAACCAGCACTTTTAGTGATGAATTCTTCTACATTCTTAAACGCATTTGGATCAGATTCTTGTACTTGAGAAAATAATTTTTTGAGTTCGGGTTGGTTTAAGGCTTCTTTAGACAGCATGGTTCGTAATGTTACTACAGCCGTCAATACATTACGTTCATGAATGGAATAATCCAGTACCGCTTTTGATAAATTTGTCGCCAAATCATTTCTCCGCTGCAAAAGCGTTTCTACTTTTCCGCGATAAGCAAAAACATCCTGTTGGGTAGAAACTAACATATTGTAATAATAGATAGACCCTGCAATCACCAATCCGATTAACAAGATGAACATGTATTTCATCCAGCGGCTTTGAATCGTATTTACGATGGAATGTAACTGATTCATATAAAGCTCTTTTTTGGATACAAATTCATGGGTAGGCGTTAAATAGTACCGTTTCCCATAAGTGCTTTCAATGATTTTTGACATATTTTTGTTTCGTGTCAACATGGTAGATATGCCTTTATTTCAGTTGTTTTATGCCATGAGTTACGCCAATTAATCCAATAAAAACCAAAAACAAAGGAAGAAAGCCGTAAATGAAATCAACCACAGCATAATATTCGTCATAAAGACCATAAATACCTAGCGCAAGAAGAACTCCGCCAGCAACAGCATTCGGTTTTCGAAACTCTTTTTTACCAAAAACCGAGGCCATAATAGCGATAATTCCCAAGATAATAATGACAGGCTGAATTGCTCCTTTAAAAATTTCAACCACCACCACGCTGTTTAGGTAAACCAAAAATAAACCTAAGCCAAATACTATCTGCCCCCCGATGATATGATTCCATCTCATTCCTAAGATACCTCTTTTTTATGTTGTGTTAATAGTTATAAATTTTTAATTTATGGCAGAGCACCCTGATCAACCCATGCTATAATCAACCGGCTGTCTTGGCATGCAAACCGATGCATAGGCCCTCCACGTTGTACCAATTGTTTTAGCAATCCATTATCTACATAAATTTTAACATTATCATATGTCGTTAAATTGCGGAACTGTCCTGAATGACACCGTAAACAATCTTTAGCTAAAATAGCCTGAATAGTATTGTGATAAGTTATGGTTTGTCTTGTAGAACCGTTAGGTAGTGGAACCGCTGGGTTTATACAAACCGGTGCTTGATTATTAAACCGAACCGGTTGCGCCGGCGGCTTTTCCTGCGCTCCCTGATTAACCCAATCGATTATTGTTGCAGCGTCATTTCCTGCAAAACCACTCATAGGCCCTTGAACCATTGCTGAAAGTATCCCATTATCTGCATACATTTTTAGACTATCATAATCCATTAAATAACGACTTGGGCCAGAATGACAGCGACCGCAGTCATTCTGAATAATATTTTTAATGGTTGGATCATAATAAATCATGCTGCCAGCAGCATAAATAACGCTGCTCATAGCAATTACTATCAGAAAAATATGTAACGTTTTTGAAATCATAGCAAAGGATTGACGATTTTTTGGGCAATTACAATCGACAATCGACAATCGACAATCTGAAAATTTAAAGCATATCTTCATCACGTTCACGCTCAAGTTCCATAACCTTCGTAAAATATTGAGCTGCTGACTTGTGATCATCTTTACGCACATTTAAAAAACCTAAATGTTGATGATAGCGGATTTCATCCGGGTCTAATTCGATGGCTTTCTGCATAACTTCAATAGCCTTATCGATTTCTTTTAACCCTTCATACGTCAACCCCAGCATGTAATAAATTTTTGCATTATCCGATGCTAACGGAACCAACACATCGAGACTTTCTTTGGCACCATTAAAATCCTTTAACCGGATTTGAATATTGCTTTTACGAAAATAAGCGCCTTTATGGTTAGGAACGAGTTTGATGACTTTGTTAAACATACCCATAGCGCTTTTATAATTCTCGCTTGCCATTAGAGCAATCCCTAGCTGATAAAAGGCATCTGGATTGGAGGGTTCAAGTTTTGTCCATTCTTTCAGATAAGATATTGCCTGATCATGTAGCCCTTTATTGGCATAATGCGTGCTAATATTGCGCAATATCTTGGATCGATCACGAGGTGATATTTCAAATAAGCTATTATACCATTCAATACTTTTTGTTAGCAACCGTCCGCAGAGTAACAAAAAAGAATGTAAATAGTACATATAAGATAACGTAATCTGATCAGAACTTTGAAGTTTGCTATCTTCATTGTTTTCTTTACCCATTTTTTTTCGTTTTTTGCTTTTTTCATTTTGATCTACATCATTTTCCATAATGTCCTGATCTTCCAGCAGTGTATCATGACTCATGATCTGATTCCTCCTTTAATTTAACGGGCACACATCCCGCTAATGTGGCGATAATCCCACCGATCATCATCAAGATAGGCAGGCCACCTTTGACCACATCCGAAACATAATAATACTCATCATACAATCCCCAAATCCCTAGCGCGATAAAAAACAATCCCCCAATAATATGCAACATACAGATAACTCCATTTTTTCTCCTCCCCCCCGCTCCTTACACTACACTTCTTTAATTCCACAATTCCTTCCTTTTATATTAATAAAGAGGTTAAAGAGGTTAAAGAGGTTAAAGAGGTTAAAGAGGTTAAAGAGGTTAAAGAGGTTAAAGAGGTTAAAGAGGTTAAAGAGGTTAAAGAGGTTGGATCAAAAAAATTTCCACCTCCCACCTACTAAAAAAACACTAATCTATCACTATTCTATAATAATTATTTGGATTCGATTAAAAGAAATATTATAAAAAGTCAAATGAATTTTAACGATTTAAAAATTTTCTGGAAAGCCATATTAATATTAACTATTGAATTAATCTTGAATTAAGGCGTATCTAAAGGTTGGGGACTGAATAAATTGAACAAAAATGGAACCGTCATTATTGAGGGCATTTATAGAACTTTGTTTTTAAAAAAACATCATGATTGCCGCCGCCATGAGTATTTCGGCTAACTCATATATACTCTTTTTGCGGCAATCATAGGCAGAAAATCAGGCCTTGATTCTCGTTTCGGCCAATCATGGTTTATGGTGTAGGGGCAACCCCATATGCATCAAGCTAAGGAGATAGGCTTATTTACAAGCTCCGTTAGGAGCGATCTGTTTGTAGCAAGTAAGTTCATTCCTATATTAAGCTCCGTTAGGAGCGACCTGATACGAAAACAGGTCGCTCCTACGGAGCTTTAATTGAATTAATATTTCACGACTACAAACAGGACGTCCCTACGGGACTTTCTTAGCTTGATGCATATGGAGCAACCCCCTGTGGTTGCCCTTGATCTGGGCAGGCACAGGGGCCTGCCCCTACACAGTAGTGGCCGAAACAAAGATCAATGCCGAAAATCATAGTCTCACATGATTTGATAAGCGATGTCGTCAAGATTGGTTTCAATTGCAGGTGTTTTTTCATCAACTATGGCAAGCAGGTCAAAATCAGACTTTTGAACAGAATCTCCCCGCGCCCGTGATCCAAAAAATTCAATTTTTTGATATGAGTTTGAAGTAGTTCATGCTAACGTTGCTTTTTTGAATTCAGCAGTTTGATCTCCAATAAGTTTTGGTAAATTGGGATCATCCAAGTTCGTTTCAATCAGTCTTTCAAATGCACTTCCAATAACAATCCCATCTGCAAGTTCACTTACCTGCCTGACCTGTTCAACAGTAGAAATACCAAATCCCACACAGATGGGTAACTGGGTCAACGATTTTAGCTTGATTACATTCTGTTCAATAACACTTGTCTGCAATCCATCACTACCGGTTACACCTGTTTTTGAAACCAGATAAATAAATCCAGATGCTGCCGATACAATCTGAGTCATACGTTCATTCGGGGTGGTTGGAGCGACCAGTCGAATGATACTTAACTTGTCATCAGGCCAGCCTTGTGTTAATTCACCCGATTCTTCTGGCGGTAAATCCACAATTAAAACACCATCCGCACCAGATTGAATAGCTTCATGATAAAATGGTGTAATCCCATAAACAAACATGGGATTATAATAGCTAAATAAAACGATAGGAACATCATAGTGTTTTCGTACTGTTGCACACAATTCAAAAATAGTGGACAGGTTGGCGCCTTTGTTCAGTGCTCGTAATGATGACCGTTGGATTACAGGGCCATCTGATGTGGGATCAGAAAATGGAATTCCCAATTCTAATATATCCAAACCCGCTTTACACATTTCCAAAATAATGGCTAATGAGGTTTGAATGTCGGGATCTCCAGCAGTAATAAATCCGACCAACGCTTTTTCGCGTTTTTGATTCAGTTTAATAAATGTTTGCTCAATACGATTCATAGTCATTTTTTCCTTTTCATTACCCAAGTATGGATTGCTCACCTTTAAAAAGAATCCCCAAATCTTTATCTCCTCTACCAGACAAATTAACAACAATATGATAATTATATGACTTATCTTTTGCTGCCTCAAGTGCATAAGCTATCGCATGAGCACTTTCCATAGCCGGTATGATACCTTCTTTAAGACAAATTAATCGAAACGCTTCAAGCGCCTTATGATCGTCAATGGAGACATAAGTGGCACGTTTTGTATCTTTAAGCAACGCATGTTCCGGTCCAACACCCGGATAATCTAACCCTGCTGAAATCGAATGCGCTTCGGAGATTTGTCCCCATTGATTCTGTAATACATAGGATTTGGATCCATGGAGCACTCCAGTTGTTCCATGTCCTAAAGTGGCAGCATGTTTTCCTGTTTCAATACCAAAACCAGCGGCTTCAACGCCAATAAGTTCAACAGGATCATTGATAAATGGATAAAAAAGACCCATAGCATTACTCCCACCGCCAACACACGCGATAAGCATATTTGGTAATCGTCCAGTTTGCTCAATCATCTGTAGTTTTGTTTCTTCGCCAATAATTTTTTGAAAATTACGAACCATCACTGGATAGGGATGAGGGCCTGCTACAGAACCAATGACATAAAATGTGTCTTCCACTGCGCCCACCCAATACCGCATGGCTTCATTCATAGCATCTTTTAAAGTTCGTGTACCTGAATCTACAGAAATCACCTGAGCCCCCAACAACTGCATTCGTTTTACATTCGGAGCCTGTCGCTGAATATCTTCACTTCCCATAAAAATTTTGCATTCCATACCAAAAAAAGCTGCAACAGTAGCTGTTGCAACACCATGCTGGCCTGCACCTGTTTCTGCTATAAGTTTCGTTTTACCCATTTTTTTGGCTAACAGCGCCTGACCAATTGTATTATTTATCTTATGAGCGCCTGTATGTGCAAGGTCTTCTCTTTTTAAAAAAAGACTTGCACCGTTGACAAATTGACTAAGACGTTTTGCATAAAACAACGGTGTTGGCCTGCCAACATAATGGTGAAGCAGTTCTTTTAACTCATCCTGAAAGCTTCGGGTTTGTGAAAAATGTTGATACGCGAGATCAAGTTCAATAAGCGCAGGCATCAGTGTTTCACCTACATATCTCCCGCCATAAGGCCCAAAATGGCCTTGTTGATCAGGAAATGTTTGTTTTTGAAATACTGTTGAATCCATTTGTTTCTCTGGATCATGATTTTCTGGATCAGATTGCATGAAAAATTCTCCTTAATTCAGGTTCATATCTTTGATATTGACATGTTTGACGCATAAATTGTTCTATAGCTATGGGGTTTTTTTTCCCCGGGAATACTTCAACTCCAGAACTGACATCGAGTGCATCTGGATTGGCTTGTTCAAGTGCGGACTGAACATTTTTAGGGTTTAATCCACCTGCTAAAATCAATGGCCGTTTCTGGCCAAAGGATTTTACACTTCCCCAATTCCAATGTGTGGCATTTCCACCGGGTAGTGTACCGCGTCCACACTCAATTAAAAATGCAGTTGCATCATATTGAATTGCACTTTCAGGGTACGGTTGTCTTTGTGTAAATAATGCTTTAATCACTTTAATCCCCTGATATCTTAAACGCGTGACTAAATATGGGGATTCAGTTCCATGTAGTTGGACTGTGTTTAAATTGCAATACTCAACTTGCCTCATGATGGTATCAAACGATTCATTTACAAACACCCCTACAGTGTCTAAAGAATCTGCAATGTAGTTACAAATTTTTTTCACTGTATGAGGCCAAACGAATCGGGGGCTTTTTGGATAAAAAATAAATCCAATCGCATGTGCTCCATATTTCCTGCATAGTTCAGCATCAGATATAGTGGTTATACCGCATATCTTAATTTGGACAGAATGAGATGATATTGGGGGTGAGATGTCATTGTTCATAAGAATACTTAACTATTTTCGATTTTCGATTTTCGATTTTCGATTTTCGATTAGGGTTATTTTTTTAATAATTCCTGTAATTTTTGTATAGGATTAGCCGATTTGACAAGCGCTTCTCCAATTAAAAAATTATGAATATTGGCTTTTAAATGATGATCAATATCTGCTCTTGTGTTCATTCCGCTGGCAGACACAAGCACTTGACTTGCATCCACATGCGAAGCCATATCAATGGCATGTTGATTATCCGTTTGAAAATTTGTTAAATTCCGATTGTTAATTCCAATAAGCCTTGCGCCTGCCTGTTTTGCTTTTTCCAAATCCTCTAATGAATAAACCTCCACAAGAGCATCCATATTGAGTTGTTGAGCTAATCCTATAAAGTCTTTGAGTTGTTCTAAAGACAGAATTTTGACAATCAATAGAATGGCATCGGCTTCCATGCAAGCAGATTCATAAATTTGATATTCGGAGATAATAAACTCTTTTCGCAGCATAGGCAATGAACATACAGCTCTTGCTTTTTGAAAATCTTCAATACTGCCTTTAAAATACCGCGTATCTGTCAAGACAGACAGAGCAGAAGCGCCGCCTTTTTCATATAGCTTTGCCCATTTAGCCGGATCTAGTTCTGAACATAAATCTCCCTTGGACGGTGATGCACGTTTTATTTCAGCAATAATATGGATAGTTTCAGGAGAATCTATAGCAGCAAGAGTTTCCAAAAAAGGACGTTTTGTTCGATGCTGTTGAGCAATATCTTTCAGTATCTTAAGAGGTCGTTTTTTTTCAGCAGCATGGACTTCTTCATGTTTATGATCAACAATTCGCTGCAAGAAACTAGGTTCCATGTTAATTTCCTTTAAGCTTGGTGTTGCGTGAATTGAATCAGATCAAGTAATTTTTGAAGTGCTTTTTTTGAATCAATAGAAGATTCTGCCAGATCAATTCCATGTTTTAAATCTTTGGCTTTTCCTGCAGCAAGAAGAGCCGCAGCACTATTGATCAAAACGATGTTTCGCTTAGGCCCTTTTTTTCCAGACAAAATCGCTTTTGTAATATCAGCATTAGTTTGAGGATTGCCACCTTTAATTTCAGTTGGATCAGCAATTTCTCCAAAAAAGTGTTCAGGATAAATATCATACGTGTGAATTAAATGGTCTTTCACTTCTGAAATACGCGTAGGCGCACAAACACTGATTTCATCAAGCCCATCATGACCATGAACTACCAATGCCCTTGTCGTACCTAATATTCGCAAGGCATTAGCAAACATTTCTGTTAATTCAGAACGATATACACCTAATAACTGGCAATTTGCACTCGCTGGATTGGTTAATGGTCCAAGCATATTAAAAATACTTCGAATACCCACTTCTTTACGTGGTTTAGCTGCATACTTCATCGCGCCATGAAATTTAGGCGCAAAAAGGAAACCAATCCCAATTTCCTGAATGCATTCTTCTGTTATTTCTGGTGGTACATCAAGATTGACGCCAAGTGCTTCAAGCAGGTCTGCACTGCCGCATTGACTTGAAATAGAACGATTTCCATGTTTTGCAACCGTTATGCCGCATCCTGCCACAACAAAAGCGGTTGTGGTTGAAATATTAAAGGTATGCGAACCGTCACCGCCAGTTCCGCATGTATCCACAACAGTACTGGATTTAGCTTGAACTCGTAGAGCTTTTCTTCGCATGGCACGAGCAGCTCCAGCAAGTTCTTCAAACGTTTCACCTTTAGTAGCTAATGCAGCCATAAACGCACCAATTTGTGATTCTGTAATGGTTCCAGAAAAAATGTCTGTTATCAATTCAGCCATTTCAGAATCATTCAGGTCTTGTCTTTGTATAATTTTTTTTAAATAGTCGCGAAACATGGTTACCCCTTTTTTTTCTGGTCTATATTAAATTAAATTAAATATAAATGTATATTACGCTGCCAACAATTCAATCGGTCTTGCATTGGCAATTTCCATTTCTTGAATCATTCGAATCTGTGAAGGAAATAGAGTTGTAACAGCTATTGTATCTCCACCAAGTGTTATAAATTCAACTTCATATCCTTCACCGTTGTTATGAACTAAAACAACAGACCCAATATCGCCTTTTTTCAGATTAAGATTTGGGATATCCTCTGTCAGAATAACACTATATAGTTCTTTAATCATTTTTTTTTCCTTTCACTGGATATGCGGTTACAAAACATGGTATATCTGACCCGTTTTCAACAAACCAGACAGAACGGATAGATGGATTTCTTCTATCAGGTGAACATATAGCACCTTCAATTATATATCTTGTTCCGAAATATGATATTTCAGTTTTGGTAATTTCATTGTAACCAGCATGAAATTTTAAAGCTCGAGTTAAAGTTTCCCATTGTTCTGCTGAAAACCCGAACCGCATGAAAAATCTCGCCTTACTGCAACCATCCCGATGAATCAAAGAGAGTAGATAATTCGTAATTTTCTCTTTTGGAACAAAAGCTTTTTCATAATTCGGAAGTTTCATAGGGATTGCATCAATTGGTTTGATTAATAAAATTTCTTAAAAGTCGTTTGCCTTGTGGCGTCATGATGGATTCTGGATGAAACTGAATACCTTCTGTGAGATGCGTTACATGGCGGATACCCATAATTTCACCGTCTTCTGTTTCAGAAGTAATGATTAACGAATCAGGAAAATTCACACGGGAAACTGCAAGCGAATGATATCTCATGGCTTGAAAAGGTTTATTGACCCCCATGTAAATAGTCTTTCCGTCATGATTAATCAGTGATGTTTTACCGTGCATGAGACACTTGGCTGAAATGATTTGAGCGCCAAATGCCAAGCCAATAGCTTGATGCCCCAAACAGACACCTAAAATTGGAATAATACCAGAAAACCGACGGATAACTTCCAAGGATAATCCTGCATCTTCCGGGCGACCGGGTCCGGGAGAAATAACAATTCCTTTAGGTTTCAGTTTTGCCACATCCTCTATATTAAACTGATCATTTCGTACCACATGAATGTCTGTATCCATTTGAGCAATATACTGGACAAGATTATACGTAAAAGAATCGTAATTATCGATCATTAAAATCATGTCAAACCTCTTCAGATGTTTGGTGAGAATCTATCAATTCAAGAGCTTTCTGGATGGCTTTAGCTTTGTTAATACATTCTATACGTTCTTTTACAGGATCAGAATCCGCAACAATTCCAGCGCCAGCACGCACAGTCAATTGATTGTTTTCAATCACAGCAGTTCGAATCGTGATCGCAAGGTCCATATTCCCATTAAATGATATATAGCCAACAGCACCTCCATAAGGCCCTCGCGGGGTTTCTTCAAGCTCAGCAATAAGTTGCATTGCCCGAATTTTTGGAGCGCCGCTTAGCGTACCTGCAGGAAAACTGGATTTAATTAAATCCCACGCATCTTTATCAGGTTGTATATCACATATAATATTGGAAACCAGATGCATGACATGAGAATACCGTTCAACAACCATTAAATCCGTTACCTGTACAGTACCAATCTGAGCAATACGGCCAAGATCATTTCTCCCAAGATCAACCAGCATCAGATGTTCAGCTTTTTCTTTTTCATCTTTAAGCAGTTCATCTGCAAGAGCTCTATCCTCCTGTTCTGTTTTTCCTCGAGGACGAGTTCCAGCGATAGGCCTTAGTGTTGCCACACCATTTTCCAAACGAACCATTGTTTCAGGAGAAGACCCAACCAGAGTAATACCGCCCAATTGCATAAAAAACAAATACGGAGAGGGATTGATAAATCGCTGTGCGCGGTATAAATTAACTACATCTGTTGGCGATTTACATGTAAATGGCTGTGAAAGGACAGCTTGAATAATATCGCCAGCAACAATATGCTTTTTCACAATACCAACCCGGCGTTCATAGTCATTGCCATGTTGCAATGGCAGTAATTTCGAAGGTGCTTGCCCAGCATGATCAGACTGAGCTTCCTTTTTAGGTGAAAGCATTTGCATTTCAACTGAAGATCGAATTACTTCAAGCCGCTCTTGTATCCGTTTTAATGCTCGATCATATCCTGTTTCTACGGATTGATACTGATCAAGAAATACAATATCAATAACCCATAATGTATTTTTAACATTGTCAACTATTAAAACATGATCTGGAATTATAAAATGAGCTAAGGCTTGATGGGCTGGAACCGTATTCGGAATATTTTCAAAAAAAGAAACCATTTCATAAGTTAAGTAGCCAACCATACCTCCCCAGAATCGTGGAAGGTTAGACATATGGGCAGGTTTATAACGCTGCATAATCGTTTTTAACACCTGCAACGGGTCTCCATGATGCGGAATTTGGTTCACTAACTGATCTGTTTGTAACATTACTGAATGTTGATAAACAGTAATATGGGTATTGGCTGAAACACCTAAAAAACTATATCGTCCCCAGCGTTCTCCACCCTCAACGCTTTCCAATAAAAAAATGGGATTATTGGGATGATAAAATTTTTTGAGTAATGAAACAGGCGTTTCCATATCGGCTAAAATTTCAACACACACTGGAATCACATTGTATGCCTGAGAAAGACTTATAAATGTTTCTTTATCTGGGAACTGGTTGAGTTGCATGAGCATCCTTAAATAATAATTACATAAAAAAAGCCGTAGATATTATCCACGGCCTTTTTTAAAATTGACCGTGAATTCTTTGTGTCACGGTCTTTATTATGGTTTTGATGTTTCGAATTGATTTTATAATAGCCGTTGACACATCATCGGATATGTCAACCACACCCATTGGACATTGATTTTTCTTTGTTTGCTTCTGAGTACCATAATGTATCTATACCTAAATCTAATCCTGTTATCAGACTTCTATCTTGTTATTAAAGATTCAATTGATATGTCAAGTTTTTTTTGAAAAAACAAAAATTGTTGAGGATATGCCTGATTACTATTATTCGATGTCGTTTATGAAGACAAGGAGCAGATTTCAGATTTTGGGAAACAATGAAAAATGTGCTGACCTACATATACCCGAATATGCATCACAAATTGAATTGCGACACAGTCTGAAAGGGATAGGGGTTTTACGCCATTTTTATAAAAATTGATTGATTTTGCTTGATGAAGAGTCTATTTTGAAAAAGTAGGAGATAAAAATGACAGCTACTGTTTTAAAATTTACTCAGGAGACAAAATACACGTATGCTGACTATCTCACATGGACTGATGATCAACGACGGGAGATTATTGAATAAAGGCAAACTAAAACTATCGGTGTTAAATGACATCGTTATTGACTTGGATAAAATATTTATTGCATTAGTATTTTAACAGATAAATTATATATTCTTAGGAATAAAGTGATATGGAATATTTAGAAAAAAACATTGAATATATGGAACGAGACGAAATTGATCAATTGCAGTTAGAACGACTCCAAGCGACATTAAATCGAGTGTATAAAAATGTCTCGCATTATCGTAAAACATTCACATCAATCGGTTTCATGCCTGAAGATTTAAAGTCTGTTAAAGAACTTGAGCAGTTACCCTTTACTACAAGACAAGACTTAAAAGACAACTATCCCTATGGCATGTTTGCGGTGCCTTTACGAGAAGTAGTTCGTCTTCATTCTCCAGCAATTAGTTTTGACAAGCCTATTGTTATGGGCTTAACCGTCAATGACCTAAAACAATGGTCACGATTGATTGCCAGAAATCTTAAAGCAATTGGGCTAACTAAAGATGATGTCGTTCATTTGGCACTCCCATTTCGCAAAATGTCAAGTACGTTTGGTATCAAGTTAGGAACAGAACAGATTGGCGCTTCAGTAATTCCAATTTCCGATGGCAAGTTTTGTGCGCAAGCTAAAATCATGAGAGATTTTCGAACTACTGTATTGATCACCATTCCGCCTTTTGGTTTGGGACTGATTCGAGCAATGGAGGCTCAAGGTATAGACCCGCATAGTCTTTCATTAAAGCACGGGATATTTGGCTTTGAATCATGGTCAGATGAAACAAGACATCGACTCGAATCCAAGATGCATATTACTGCCACAGATATGTATGGCTTGACTGAAATGGCTTCACCGGGTGTGGCGTTTGAGTGTCTTTCTAAATCAGGTTTACATATCAACGAAGACCAGTTTATCCCTGAAATTATTGATACCACCACATTAAAGCCATTACCTCCCGGCCATTTTGGAGAACTCGTTTTAACATCCATTTCAAAAGAAGCGTCTCCACTGATTCGATTCCGTACAGGTGATATCACGGCATTAAATTATGGAACTTGTGATTGTGGAAGAACGCATTGTCGGATGTCGCGTATAAAAAAAAGATGTGATGATGTTGTGGTAATGCGTGGAATATGTGTTATTCCTGATCATGTTGGGTTTATTCTCAAGGAACATGTTGGGCATATACCGAATTATCAACTTATAGTGGAACGCATTGATGATCAGGATAAACTTACCGTTCTGATGGAAATTTCAGATACTACTTTTTTTGATGAAATGAAAGCCCAGAGAAAACTGATGGATGAACTGCATTATGAACTATCTGAATTTTTAGGATTTGAAGTGGCTTTTAGACTTGTTGAACCCGGAGCGTTAGCTAAAGAAAAACGGGTTATTGATAGGCGAATAGCAGGAATATAGGGTAATCAAGTACATTATTAAAGCAATGGAAATAATGATGTTACCTGAACGTAAGGAAACCCTATCAGAAAAAGTGAATATCAATCAATGATTAAGGCTGATGCCAAACAACAAGGCTGTTAAAAGAGTATTGATTGCCAGTTTTTTTAAAAAAGGGTCTAATGTTGAAGGTTCCTTGATACGATAAATACTGACCATATCTTTTATCAATGGAATACTCATGATCAAAAATGCATATGCAACTATAGAGGAACTGGGTTGTTTCAAAAAAAAACGATATATCACCAGTAAAACAATAGCAATGCTTATTAAACCACTATGATACAGTTTAGCAGCGTCATAGCCCAGTTTTACCACAAGCGTATGTTTCCCTGTTTTGGCATCTGATTGATGGTCTCTCATGTTATTAATATTTAAAACCCCGACACTGAACAATCCATTTGCTATAGCAGGTAAACACATAGAAATCGGTAATGAATGTACATATAGATAATATGTACCTAATACGCCAACCAACCCAAAAAAAACAAATACAGCAGCGTCCCCTAATCCGTAATATCCATAAGGAATACGACCTGCCGTATAAGTAATTGCCATGAAGATGGCTAAAATTCCAAGCATCAAAAAGAAGAGGATGTCTTTAAGGGTTTGTATTGCTACACCAATAAGGCATCCGCCTGCAATAAAACAAAGTAATGCACAAATAAGTATAGCCAATTTCATCTGATTTTTAGTGATACGGCCGCTTTGAACCGCTCGTTTTGGTCCAATGCGATCTTCTGTATCCGCGCCATGAATACTATCGCCGTAATCGTTGGCAAGATTGGCTAATATTTGAAGTAATACAGTTGTGATAACAGCAAAAATACAAATGCTTAATTGAAATGACTTGTCTGAGTAAGCAGCAAAACTAGCAATTAAAATGCTAGACAAGGATAAAGGCAAGGTTCTAAGGCGAATTGCATGTATCCATACACCGATAGTTGACATTCATACACCTTGGTTATTTCTCCTTCGTTATTTAAAAGGAGCTACAGGTAGTTTCCATAAAAAAAATTTTATCCAATTCAAACCCAATTCAAGCAGGGCCACATCATCAGTTTTTATCATTTTTAATTGGGCTATCGGAATGGAATACCGATTTAAAAAGGTACTGTTAAAAATAAAGTTCCTAAATTCATCCATATTGTAAGCAGCCATAAAAGCCATTTTGGCTAATCGACCGTTTTTTCCATCTTTTCCCCATGGATCGTTTTGAAATAAACGTTTGATTTCGGCCCACTCCATCGTCATTTTTTGGTAAATATCAGCTCCCTGATTTTTTAGAAAATCAACCACTGTCAAAGAGTGGGTTTCATATTGCCCCTGACAAAAATCCGGTGGACGAAACCAATACAGTATTTCTACTGTATTATGTTCGGCATTATACATAATGCCTTGTTCGATTGGAAAGTTTCGGCAGGTATCAGGCCGGTTCTCATAAACAGAACATCCGTATTCATTCAGAAAGGGGCATGACATATCTGCATCTTGTTTCATACGGAGTAAAACTTCAGGGAAATAATTGCCTTGTCGAAATATAATATCCGTGTACGTGTCTAAAAAACGTTCAGAATCAACAGAAAGATGGTGTTTTAACCGAATGACATCATAGGGATATAAAAATAACTTGATGTTACGGCAACACTGATTGAAACAAGATATCTCCGAATGGCATTTGAAACTAAAACGATCCTCTTTGGATACTTTTTTCCCCTGAATTTCATCAATTGCTTCACTATGAATGTATTTCATCTTGAATTTACCACGAGAGATCGTCTTTGTATGCTTGATCTAATAGCCCAGACCAATGGTTATCCAAATAATTCAAACGTGCAACAATCCAGTCTTTTAATCGTTGGATTTCTGTTTGAAAATCTTCACTTGAATGAACACAAAAACCTTGTTGTATCAGAGTTTGATCAGTATATGCAGGATCATGAATTGGCCAACGCATAAAATTGCGATAAATAGAATCGGTTTGAAGTGTTTTTCCATAAATAGTATTCACTGGATTTTCTAAAACCAATACATCAATGAGGTGATAGATTGAATCACTGGATAGCAGCCCGCCATCAGCTCTGAGTTGTTCCCACCTAGCGACTAACGCATTGTAAAATTGTGGGACCCGTAATAATCGATAAAATAAAGGCGGTCTGTGAGCAAATCCTTCTGACACAACAGAGAGATCATTCGTATTCGGATCACAGGTATTAGAGATGAATTGTTCATTTCCATATCCACGATCATAATCCCATGAAAACAAAAAAAGTA
>PDZT01000399.1 GCA_002753105.1 Deltaproteobacteria bacterium YD0425bin50
GCTTCAATTAATACCAATGCGCCGGATTCAATTGCTACTTTAGTTGCGTGATGATATCCATGACCAATATTATTTGATATTTCTTTACTTACGATTATTTTTAACTGATTGATTAATGGGTCTTCTTCAAAAAAACGATTTGATGCTTCACACGCCCATGAAAATATACGGTAAAAATCAGGCATTGGAAATTCTGCAACAATTTCTCGCGCTCTTTGGCGTATACGAAAATAGATACTTTCCATTACACATATCGTACAAAAATATTTTCACTTTACTTTCTATATGTTTATCGTCCCTTATTTCCGACTCAATAGAAAATAAAATGGCGTAATAGTATGACATTGTTCAACAATGTAACGCCGCCAGCAATTTTTTTTAAAAAGCTATCGTATTTTGAAGATAAGGCAATCCCCCCCTCAAAAAGAGGAAGGGAGATGACCTAATATGCGTAGGGTATTTTTCTTATTAATATGATTGACTTCTACATATTAACTCCATGTATAAACCACCAGCCACACCATATGAATACGAATTTATTCAGCCTTTTCTACAGTAAAATGCCTATCTAAACGCATTGTACTAAACAATCCATAAATATCTTTTGAAATATTGGTAACTTTTAATTTTCGTCCAAGCCTATTGAGAGAGTTATGTGTGGCAATAATAACACCGATTCCAACAGAATCAACCATTTCAACTCCCTTGAGATCAATTACAATATCTCCACTTGATTCTTGAATTAACGTATTGATCTCAGATTTAAATTCATTAGCCATTGATGCAACAACATCTCTTCCTGGTCTAATAATACCCTGTCCGTCCTTTTTAATGATTTCGCTCATTCCAAAACTCCACTGTTTAATATTTTTAAGGATTACATTCGGATATAATAATCTTAAACCCAATGCAATCTCTTAGCATAAGCAAATTGAAACTTCAATTGAATAAATTATTTAATCAAATAAAAATTCAAATGCAAGTATATTCATTATTCATTAGATAAAATGAACAATTTTTTTTATTTTCATAATGACGTTATCATATTTTTTATTTACCGAACCTTGTTCCCATGCTATTAAAAAATTTACCATAGTACGTAAAGGAAAAAACCTTAATAACTTATTTTAAGTATCATGAAATATAAAATTATAAAACAATTTATTGCACCGATTTTAAGCGGATGTTTACTGACCTTAGTTTTTCCAAAAGCAAATTGTGGATGGATCGCTTTTTTTTCTTTAGTTCCTTTGCTGATGACACTGCAATCCGCTTCTATTAAACAAGGATTTGCTTATGGCATGACTACCGGTATAATTCATTTTTCCACATTACTTTATTGGCTTATTCCAACAATGAGATGGTATGGCGGCATTTCATGGCCTTTATCTACACTCATTTTACTCTTGCTTGTGACTTATTTAGCCTTATATATCGCCTTATTTTCTGCAATAACTATTATACTCGCCAAAAATATATACTTCTGTCAATTCATTACTCCGGCCATATGGGTAGCGCTAGAATTTCTTCGGACATATATGCTGACCGGATTTCCATGGGGACTTTTAGGATATTCTCAAGTTAATTATTTATACCTCATACAGTTATCTGACATAACCGGAGTTTATGGTTTATCTTTTCTCATTGTCTATTCAAATGTTGTATTGCTTTTTCTATTACTTTATTTCCAGAAAAAAAACTGGCAGAAAAAGCCAGCCACTTTGAATTGGGTGTTCATATCGATCCCATTATTTATATCTATTATGGTAATGAGTATTGGTTATGGCGTATGGCGTGTTAATGTTATTGATACTATTGCATTACAAGTACCTCAGCTAAATGTAAAGGTTGTGCAGGGGAATATCAATCAAGCACAAAAATGGAACCCAATGTTTCAGCAGGATTGTGTTTATAAATATCTCAACCTTTCAGAAACTCAGACAAATGAGCATGTTGATCTGATTGTCTGGCCTGAAACAGCCACTCCATTTTATTTTTTACAGACAAATACGCTTTCCAAACGCATTCAGGTTGCTATTAAACAAATCAACACTTTTTTTTTAATTGGAAGCCCGTCGCTTACTATTAATGAAAATGGGACCGCTGATTATTATAATAGTGCTTATCTGATGGGGCCAGATGGTTTGGTAAAAGGACAATATGACAAAGTACACCTCGTTCCCTATGGAGAATATGTTCCTTTAAAAAAATATTTGCCTTTTGTTCAAAAAATTGTTGCTAGTGCTGGTGATTTTAAATCAGGTAAAGATAGTATCCCTTTACCATTAAACGAGTATAAGTTGGGAATTCAAATATGTTTTGAAATTATTTTCCCCAATTTGTCCAGAACATTAGCAAATCAGTATTCATCAGATGTTTTGGTCAATATAACCAATGATGCTTGGTTTGGAAAAACAAGTGCACCATATCAACATTTTAATATGAGTATTTTCAGGGCAATTGAAAATCGCAGATCATTAATACGATCTGCCAATACCGGAATTAGCGGATTTATCGATCCAACAGGTAAAATTTTGTCAAAAACCGAATTATTCGTGGATGCGACATTAACCAACGCTGTACCATTAATAAACATAGAGACCGTATATAATCGAATCGGAGATACATTTGCAATGGTTTGTATTGTTATTGTCTGTGTCTTAGGACTTGTTATATACATGCCGAAACTATTTTTCAGAAAAAATATATAAACGTTGCAAAGGAGAAAAAAGATGACTACAGAAATCAAACAATTTATTACGAATACCTATACCAAACTCTCTCAATTGAAGGATTGTCTTTGACTTACCTCAGGTCGAGCATAGGTTAAACGAGATCGAAGCGTTAATTGCAAAATCGGATTTTTGGAATCATCCCGAGGACAATAAAACGATATTGAAAGAACGAAGAATTTTAAGTGATCGAATTGAGGGTATTCAATCCATTGAAAACGAATTGGAAGACAATTCCATACTTTTTGATCTTGCTGTTGATGAATCTGATGAAAAAACCTTAAAGGAAGTTGCGAATCAAATTGAATCTATTTCAAAACGCATTCAACTGTTATCTCTAAATCTTGTTTTAGATGGGGAAGATGATCGTAGAAATGCAATCCTTTCAATCAATGCTGGCGCTGGCGGTACGGATTCTCAGGATTGGGCTGAAATGCTTTTTCGCATGTATTCCCGATGGGTTGACAAAAAAAAATATAAAATGGAAATTATTGATTTACAACCCGGCGATGAAGCAGGCATCAAAAACGCAACCTTTACGGTAGCCGGTGAGTATGCGTATGGCTATTTAAAAGTTGAAACAGGAATACATCGTCTTGTTCGTATATCTCCGTTTAATGCAAGCGGTAAACGCCATACATCATTTTCGTCGGTGTTTGTCTATCCAGAATTAGACAATGAAATTACCATCGAAATTGATGAGAAAGATTTACGAATTGATACATTTAGGGCTAGTGGCGCTGGTGGTCAACATGTGAACAAAACCAGCAGCGCAATACGTATTACCCATCTTCCCACAGGTATTGTGGTTCAATGCCAACAAGAAAAATCACAACATAGAAATCGCGAATTGGCGATGAAAGTGCTAAATGCAAGGCTGTATCAACTTGAAAAACAAAAACAAGATGAGAAGATTAAAGAACTACATGATAGTAAAGATGATATTGCATGGGGAAACCAAATCCGTTCATATGTACTGCATCCCTATCAGCTTGCTAAAGATCATCGGGTAAAACTAGAAATTGGGAATGTAAATGATGTCCTGAATGGAAATATTGATCCGTTTATTGAAGCTGTTTTGTTTTCAGGAAAGGAATTACGTTAAAACACATGAAACCTCTTTATGA
>PDZT01000059.1 GCA_002753105.1 Deltaproteobacteria bacterium YD0425bin50
GTTTTTTTTTATTATCCCAGCGAAATGATCCAAAAGAATATTCGTTCTGTTCCGAGAACATCCTGTTATATACCATGTAATATTAAATTTAAACGAGCTGTTCATATAGGGGTTATTACGGATATTAGTGAAAATGGATGCGGAAACTGTATTAAAGTCTTGCCAGTAAATAGAAATTTTATTCCAATAAAAGAAGATCAAGTTCAGTTAGAATGTCAATTTTTTGGTGCAATGGACGAATTTGAAATCAAGGGATCCGTAAGAAATATTCAAAAAAAAGGCGCCAAATACATTGTTGGAATTCGTTTTGAAAGTGTAAATGGTGAAGTGTTTAACCGAATTAAAAAATATCATGAATTTATTAGAGAATTTTTATAAAAATACACCATTTATCCCTCTTAAAATTGGCACATCTTATATAGTTTTTCAAAAATGAAATTCTTTTTTCGTAAATGTATTCATAAGTTACATGGTCTGATAAAGACATGTTTCGTCTATTCTGGGATATCCCTAATCCTAATAGTGTTATATCTTATACTCTGCATTACATGGATACCTTTACTCATTTCGAGTTCTTGGTTCAAATCATATGTTGAGTCCTTTGCTACACAACACTTAAAACAACCTGTAACGATTCACCATATCTCGTTGAGTTGGTCCAAAGGGCTTTATATTAATGGATTAGCACTGCTTGATGACCCGCTCTTTTCAAACGGCCATCTGATCCAACTAGATCATCTATCTATAGGTATCGAATTTTTTCCACAATCCAGCATACCATTAAATATCGTCTTATCTATTCGTGGCCTTGATCTGCATCTGATTAGAACAATTAAAAACGAAACGAATATAGGAAATTTTTTATCCAAACTAACGCCAGAAAAAACCAAACCAAGCCAGCCTGATATGAAGAAGGAAATACAATCGGAAACAGATGTTCAACATTTTCAGATTGCTTTACCATTGCCTTTTAATATTCAAAGTACAATTTCTTTATCTGATATTTCAGTGACTGTGAATGACAAGCAAACTTCTAATACATTGGAGGTCAAAAATACACATCTGAACATAGTTATTCCTTCTCTTCTTGATCAGCCTATCGGTATATACATAGCCTCCCATGCAGATTTAAACCAACAATCAGTGATGGATATTAATGTTCATTGTATCCTACGCGATTTACTGAATCATAAGGCCATCCTTGATTTGAATCAGATTCAGATCAATCTTAATGGTGAATGCGCTGGAAGTCGGTTTACTTGTAAGTCAAATACTAAAACGAATTCCATTCAGGCACGCATTGATATGGATTTACATAAAATGTTGGAGGTATTAAAACAGATTAATGTGCTCCCGGAACCTCTTTCTGCTTCCCAACTTACAGGGAACGTCCATCTTTCCATTGATATATCTCAGGTTATATCTGATGATATTAAACCCATTTCTGTTCAATTCAACGCAGATTCACTAACTTACTCTGGGCCGATGATATCGGATAAAAGAATTGGCCCCATTGCTTTTTCAGTTAATTCAAAGGCAAGCATTGATTCTAAATTCGACAATCTTGTGATTGATCAAGCGACCATTGGATTCATGAACAAAAATATCGCGGTACTCGCGGCAAATTTAAACCATATAAACACTCCAGATACAATGGAAATTAAGGTTGCTCTTGACACGTTACAAATCGAATTCAATGACATGTTTCAAGTGATCCATGCTTTCATTCCAGATAACATGATCCTTTCAAAACCGAATAACCCTATTGGGCCAAAGCTACGAATACAAAAAATAGCTTATAAAGGGATCGGTAAAAGAAAACATAAGCTTCACATCAACTCCTTAGAATTGACATATCCGTTTTTTTCTATAAAAAATCAAGCTGTTGATATTGATATACATAACCTTCAATGGAAAATCCCTGAATTGGATATTGCATTGAATACTATGACAATTGAAACTGTAAAGGTAAACACGGATATCCAACTCGGTAAATTTAAACTGGTTCAAGCAAATCAATCGATTGTCTTGGATCAGATTCATCTTCATGAATGTTTATTTGAAGCAAAAGATGTATCGACTACTTCAGAACATTTTCTGGGAATATGTGGAAACGCTAAATTCAAACAGCGTCTTGATATTAAAGCGATGTATGTTCCAAATGTCATGGATATAAAAAATGTTTTTCACCAAATAGACATGGATATGGTTGTAAAACCCTCTTCTCCTTTAGAATTGGGGTTAAAAACAGTTCGCTTAACGCTTCCGGACATGCGTCTTGAAATACCTAATTACGGCCAATGGACTATACCACTAGACGTTTCTTTAAAATTGGATAAAACAATCCTACATCAACTTTCTCCAGTAGATGTTGATTTTAATGGATGCGATGTAAAGGCTGATTTGGGAAAATTACTCACTTGCCAGATTACAGGAGATGCAACCAAAACAGGCAAGACTCAGTTAAACACATCTGGAACGATTCAGATCGATCTGGATTATTTGCCAGTAACTTTTCTAAAAAAACAATTTTCAAATTTTGATACAAGCGGAAAAGTAAAGTGTGAATGGAATTTTAATGGACGATTACCAAATGAATTAGAACAAACTCATTTAAAAGCGATTCCAGTGAGTTTTTCTAAAACATTTCCATTTATCGATAAAGTTCGTTTGATGGTCTCAGGTCAGGATATATATGTTGATGCCTCACTAAAAAATGGTGATCGTTTGAATATAGGACCAGTCAATTGTCAGCCACTCATTTCATATCGTTATCCGTTTGAAAAAGGACGTGGTCTTTTATCAAGTTCTATCTCAACCATTCATCTTATTGCTATCCCGAAATTTTCTCTTGTTGAACCCTTAGATATTGGATTTTCTTTGCTTGTAACCCATGATGAATTGAATGCCATTCAACTCGTTCAACAGATGAATATTGAACCGTTTGGTTTTAAAGAATCCATTCAGTCTGTAGTTGGTGGCATTCAGGATATTGTAAAAAATTATCCACCTGAGGTAAGCCATATTCTCTCTTCTGGAGACATAAAAATAAATACCTCCATCAAGATTAAAGATATCAATCGATTACAACGATTTTTAAAACCATATATTCAGGGGATTGAATGTTCTGGAGAAATTACGTCAACAGCAAAATTGGATTTAACTTCTAATCAGCGTATTGGGGGGAATGTAGTTGTAAATGTCCCTTCTCTGAATATTTCTGCAAACGATTTAATAGACATACATCAAATTCAAGGCAATTTAGATATAAACAAGTCCTATCAACTTGTTAACAGTGGATTGAAAACCCAAAAACAAATCCAACAGTCAATGAAAACTACCTCTCTATCTACCCGTGTGATGTCCAGTGGAGTTGAATCCAAGCAGCAAATATCGGATGAAAGTCAGATATTAGAAAGCATCATCCATCGAAGTCAGCAATCCACCAAACAGGCAGATGGGTTCAACATCGAAAAATGTCAACTCAAGTTAAAGTCATTTCCGTTACTTATTGAACATTCGATAGTTGATCTAAGCTTGAATAATGGTTTGCCATCACTTGATTATTTTCAGATTGAAGTGTTGGGAGGAACATTACTTGGATATTTACAATTGATTGAACAAAACAATCACTACACGCTCAGATCAAAAATTTCTTTTTCAGGAATTGATGCATCAACATTATTGTCAAATGTGAAGACAAAACATGATGATGAATTCGCTGTGAGTGGTCAAGTATTCCTGAACATCCCTTTATATGCCCGTTTAGATAAAATGTTACAGGATTTGTCTATTGATATTGACTTTACGCATATTGGGCCTAAAGCACTTTCTCAGCTTCTCTACATGCTTGATCCAACTGAAAGCAATGAATCGATTGTGTCACAACGGAAGCTGCTTAAGTCAGGCAGTCCCAAATGGATTCAAATCAAAATTAAAGACGGAAATTTATCTCTTGAGGGTGAAATGAGTATTAAGGGGTTGCCTATCAAATTGCCCAGACTTGTTCGATTAAGTATTTCAAGACTTCCCCGATTGTTGAATATCGAAGGTGATATTCCAGTGCTTCAGCAGCTTATTCAATTACTTCACGTCGCTTCTGCAAAAATAATACTGATCGATCCGTCTGGAAAAGTTGAATTTCGGATCACGGATTAAACAGATTACACAGATGACATATACTATTTCCGTGTATATTTTTATCTGCGTAATCTGTGATTAATAGCTATTTAATTTTGTGTATCTGTTCAACTAACTCACGGACTGCTGCTGCTGAGTGATGCAAAGCCGTTTTTTCTTCTTCAGTTAATTTAATTTCAATAATTTGTTCTATACCAGATTCACCTAATTTTACAGGAACACCGATAAATAATTGATGTATTCCGTATTCCCCTTCAAGATAGACCGCACAGGGAAGAATTTTTTTCTTATCTTTAAGTATTGCTTCTGCCATTTCAACAGATGCAGAGGCAGGAGCATAATAAGCACTTCCTGTTTTGAGGAGGCTGACAATTTCAGCACCGCCATTTCGTGTTCGTTCGATAATCGCGTCAATACGTTCTTTAGGTAACAGTTCGGTGATCGGTATTCCTGCAACTGTTGAATACCGAGCTAAGGGTACCATCGTATTTCCATGTCCACCAAGAACAAACGCAGTCGTATTTTCAACAGAAATTTTTAATTCCTGTGCGATAAAGGTTCTGAATCGGGCTGAGTCTAAAACACCTGCCATACCTAGAACTCTGTTTTTTGGAAAACCGCTTGTTTCAAACGCAACATGACACATGGCGTCTAGCGGGTTACTCACAATAATCAATATTGCATTGGGGGACAATTCGGCAACCGATTGAGTTACTTTACGAATGATACCAGTATTAATGGCCAACAAATCATCGCGACTCATTCCGGGTTTTCGTGCAATTCCTGCTGTAATAATAACGATGTCTGAATTTGCTGATGGAGAATAATCATTTGCTCCAATAAGCATGGAATCATGTTTTTCAACTGGAGCTGCTTCAGCAAGGTCAAGTGCTTTACCCTGTGGCATTCCTTCAAGAATGTCTATTAATACCACATCACATAATTCTTTTTCTGCTAAACGCATAGCAGTTGTTGCTCCAACATTACCTGCACCAACGACGGTTACTTTTTTTCTCATGGTTTCTCCTATGTGTTCAATATAAAGATTGACGATCATTAATGATTAGCACAAATGATAGTTGAAGTTATAATGAAAGCTTTTATTACGAGCAAGAATTTTTTATTGAACGATTAATGAAAAAATGAATTATTTACAAACTCAGGGATTGTACTTCTATATACTATTTGATAAGAGAAGAAAAAATGGAATTAATTATATTCACTTAATACATTCTGAATAACACAATGGCGAGGTTGACCGATGAGTTTAAAAGATAAAATTCAATCTTTATTAAAACACGCTGAATTATATAAATCCCAGAGTTTAATAGATGAAGCAAGAGAGAAATATGAGCAGGTTAAGAAACTCATTAATAGTCAAACCAGTCTTAAAAACAAGGAGGAATTACTTCTCAGTATTGATAAAAAAATTAATGCACTGCAACAAGAAAGTGATAAAATCTTTCAAGCATCTTCCACAAAAAAAGATTTATCGCCTCAGGTTCAGGATTTAATTAAAAAATTATTTTCATTTTCAAAGGATCAGGCTGAAAATATAGCGGCATTAGATGGGGCGATCGCTCTTGCCAAATTTGGACAGTTTGAAAGAGCATTGAATGAATTCAGAGAGTTACTTATACATGATGACTTGCGTTTTGATGCTGCAAAAAATATCGTTAAATGTTATACAGAACAAGATAAACTAAATGAAGCGATTGAAGAATACAAAACATGGGAAACGAATCCACTATTTTCAGAGCAACAAAAAGACAAATTACGTATTTTTCTTCAAAATATTCTTGACAAAAAAGGAATTAACCAAAATATTCTACCGACTACTGTTGCACCAGCTCCGGTTGAAGCTATAGAAGAAGGCTCGACATCTTCTGACGAGGAAATGCTTGATATCAGTTCTATTGGAATACGTATCGAGAGTGGCCCAAGGCAGGGTGAAAAGATTGAGGTTGATGTTAGTTTTCAATCGGGTAATATCGTCAGCTTAATTATTTCGAGCCGAAATCAAGATTTAATTGACAGTTTAAATGTAGGCTTAACATTAAAAGATATTGATTTTTACTCTCCGATTGCCATATTTAAAGGTTCAGGACTTATTACAGCAAAATCGAAAATAGATTCAGGCCCTAAAAAGGGAGATTATTGTGTTGATTTAAAAATTGTTAATATCTGAAGTTGATTTAATGTACTGATTTAATATACTTCCTGATCAATCAAATATAATGATATATGTATGGATAATGATAACGCTTGTCAAAGAGATAAACAATTTGGAACGAAAGACCTATGGCTGTTTTTAATATAAAGAGTCGAGAAATTGAATGTAAAATTGTGTACTATGGGCCTGGTAGATGCGGCAAAACAACGAATTTGGAATATGTTTATAAGGTATTCCGAAAGCAAGCACAAGGAGATATGGTATCCATTAGTACAGAAGGAGATAGAACTCTTTTCTTTGATTTTTTACCCATAGGCTTGGGCAAAATCAAAGGATATGATGTTCGGGTACAATTATTTACTGTGCCGGGTCAAGTTCAGTACCGTTCTACACGTAAACTCGTGTTGCAAGGAGCAGATGGCCTTATTTTTGTCGCAGACTCACTTGAGGATAGACGAGAAAAAAACATGTTATCCCTTAAGGATTTACAGCAAAACCTGAAAGATTATGGGCAAAATATCTTTAAAATTCCTCTTGTCTTACAATACAACAAGCGTGATCTTGAAGCACAAGGTTTTTCTCTGATGTCGATTGAACAAATGGAAAAAGATTTAAACCGTCAATTAAAAGTACCTTGGTTCGCAGCAAGTGCTGCAACCGGAGTAGGTGTTCCTGAGACGTTAAAAAAATGCTTGACCTTAACTTTAAAATCACTGCAGGATCAATTTTAAAAAAAAGTTGAGTGGATCATCTTTGAGTTCAAGCCCAAAAAAATTAGTATATAAACGGATATTATGGATAATCGAATCGATTTAGGCGGGAATTTAAGTTATATTTCATTAGGAGACCTGTTACAATTTTTAGGCTCTAATGGCAGCACAGGTGAATTGCGGATTCGTAGCCCTTATAGTGCTGAAACAGGTCTTTTATGTCTTTCCAAAGGGAATGTGGTTGATGCTAACCTCGGAAAAATAAAGGGAATTGATGCTATATATCAACTTTTTGGATGGCTATCGGGACAGTTTGAGTTCGTTTCGGATTCGATTGAGCGGGTTAATGTGATTAAACAGAGCCGTATGGAAATCATCTTAAATGCACTGAGATTGCTTGACGACGGAGCTATACCTAAATTAGGCCCAACAACATCAACTCCCGCAAAATCAAAAACGGCTGCTCAAGGTGGAGATTCAGCATTTACAGATATTATTGGTCCTCCTATTGAATATATGTATGTGGTTGACGAAGAGGAATATTCTGACGGCGATATCATTGTCCAACAGGGGAGTCATGGAAGCTGGTTTTGGGTAATTTTAGAAGGAATGGTTGAAATTATTAAAGAAACTTCAAGAGGTCCTGTTCATTTAGTCAGAATAAAAGAAGGTGGTTTTATTGGTAATACGTCAACTCTCTTAAAAGAAGGGATTGTCAGGAGCGCTACTGTACGAGCTGTTGGTAATGTTCAGCTAGGTGTTGTTGATTCTCAACGACTTGCAGGAGAATATAACAAGTTAAGTCCGGAATTTAAAACATTGATTGTAAGTATCAATAAACGGTTAATTGAAGTTACTGATAAAACAGTTGATATTATTCATAAAGTCAATAACTTAAAGGTTGATCCTAAGGAACTGAAACCGTTTATCAAACAAGGAAATAATGATACACAATTATTTGAAATTACAAAAGGGGCTGCTTTTTTATTTCGAAAGCCCAAAAATACAGGGCCAATTTATTTAGCGAATCTCTCTCAAGGTGATTATATTGGGCATATTCCCTTTTTGGATTTAGGGCATGAACCTCATATGGCTTCGGTACTGATTACTAAAGAATTTGCTTGTACCAGAAGAGATGCTTCTGTGATTCAAAAAGAATATGAAGCCTTATCAACGATGTTTAAAAATATTCTAAACAATTCTGCTGCATGTATCTCAGTTACAACGAATATTGCATGTAAACAATAGAGGATTAAAATGATGAGTGAAAAAAGAACAAGCGAGAGGTTTTCATCATTTAAGTTGATTTCTTATACATGTTATTCAGATAATGGGATCGATGTTTTCCAGCAAGGTATGGGAAGAACACTTGATGTCAGTGAGGGCGGATTACTTTTAGAAACGCATACCTATGTTGAACCGCATCGTCCTGTTGAATTACATATTGGGCTTGGAGATGATTCGCTTAAAATTGCAGGAAATGTAATTTATTGTCGAAAAGCAGATTCCGGAAAATACGAATCTGGAATTGAATTTATTGAACTTGATCAACATATCATGACAGAGTTAAAAAAATTTATTCGATCATTTCACTTGGATAAAAAATCAAACTCTTTGGCTGTATAACTTGACAGGTATAGAGAAATCCGTATTTCCTAATTGAACAGGGGGAACTTAATAGCTTATGAATCAACTTGTATATGAAACTCATTTTTCAGAATTGAAATTATTGAAACGAGGTAAAGTAAGGGATATCTATGATCTTGGAGATTGCTTATTGATGGTTGCGACTGACCGTCTGTCTGCATTTGATGTGGTCATGCCTGATCCAATCCCTGATAAAGGAAAAGTCCTTACCCAGATTTCGTTATTTTGGTTTCAAGTGATGCAATCCATTATTCCCAATCATATTATTACATGTAATATTAATGAATATCCTGAAGTATGCAGGCCATATTTAGATGTCCTTAAAGATAGAAGCATGATTGTTAAAAAAGCCAACCCCTTAACAGTCGAATGTGTTGTTCGAGGATATTTATCTGGTTCAGGATGGAATTCATATCAGGAAAATAAACAGATTTGTGGTATTTCACTTCCAGAAGGATTGCGAGAATCTGATCGTTTACCAGAACCCATATTTACCCCAACTACCAAGGAAGAACAGGGTAAACATGATATGAATATTGATTTTAACACAGTTGTGGATATGGTTGGATCATATTACGCTGAAAAGATCAGAGACTTGAGTATTTCTATTTTTCAAAAAGGGTCTGAACTAGCAGAAAAGCAAGGCATTATTATTGCCGATACCAAATTTGAATTTGGGATAATCAAAGATGAACTTGTATTGATTGATGAAGTATTAACCCCTGATTCGTCTCGGTTCTGGCCTAAAAAGCACTATAAACCGGGATGCCCCCAGAACAGTTTTGACAAACAATATGTCAGGGATTATCTTTTATCGCTAAAATGGAATAAAAAACCACCCGGGCCAACACTTCCTCAAGACATTATTCTCAATACTGCTCAAAAATATCGTGATGCATTGGCCTTACT
Source organism: Deltaproteobacteria bacterium YD0425bin50 (assembly GCA_002753105.1). Lineage (GTDB taxonomy): Bacteria > Desulfobacterota > Desulfobacteria > Desulfobacterales > YD0425bin50 > YD0425bin50. The sequence continues at coordinate 9,580 of PDZT01000059.1, forward strand.
CACTCGTGCAATACATGCCTGATTTTTCTTATGAAATAATTCGTCTTGACCCAATGTCAATTGATTTGAGTGATGAAATGTTTCGTATCTCACTAGATTGCGATCATACTGATCTCAAATCATCAATTGACTCTTTTGGACTTATTTCTCATCCAATCGTGTTGCATCAAAACATTAATCAGTTCAAGTCCTATCGTATTGTTTGCGGGTTTAAACGCATTGCTGCATGTTTAAGTCTTGGTTTTCCAACAGTTGATGTTAAAAGTTTAAGATTCAATGATGTAGATGAAAAATCAATCCACCTAACTTGTATTCAATTGTCTATAGAGGATTGTGTGTTCCAACGAAAACTGAATATCGTTGAACAAGCTTCTGTCGTTGGTAAACTATTTGTCTTGATCGGAACTCAATCTCAATGGCAGGATACCGCTTCTTCTATTTTAAAAATTCAACAGAATCCATTATATATTGAAAAACTCTTACGCATTGATAAACTGCCATTACCTGTAAAACAGTGGGTAGTTCAAGAAAGAATATCGTTTAATACAGCAATTGCCTTATCAGAGCTAGAATCTGAGTTATCCATACAACTCGCAGATTTGTTTGCGGAATTAATGCTAAGCGTAAACAAGCAAAACGAGCTATTAACATTGATCAAAGAGATTGCAATTCGTGACGGTTGTACTATACAAAATGTACTTGAACATGGTGAAATGAAAACGATTATGGACAATCCAGATCAAAATCGTAATGAACGAACCCAGTCCATTCGTCATTATTTAAAAAAACGAAGATTTCCAGAAATTTCAAAACATATTGAAGCATTTGACCATATACTTAAAACGATTAAACTAAGCTCAAAAATCAAAATTACGCCACCAGAGTATTTTGAAGGCAATACATATATGATGCAAATTCAATTTCGTAATTGGAATGAACTTGTAAATCACAAAGATACAATTGAACGAATATTAAGTCATAACGATTTTAAAAAATGGTTCGAACGATAAAGGAGATAATCCTTTCAGGGGTGTGAATATATGAAAAAACATATTCTGATAGCAGATGATGACAAAGTACTTCTTTTATCGTTTAAAAAACGATTTAAACAATATGAAGAAGATTTTATGATTTCCACTGCAGAAAATGGAAAAATTGCCCTTGAAATTTTAAAAAAAAATTCAATTTCACTCATTATTACGGATCTTGTCATGCCTGAAATGGATGGTTTTGCTCTGCTTGCACACATTTCAGAACATTATCCTGATATACCGGTTATTGTCATGACAGGTCATGGCAAAGAAAAAACCGAAGCAATTGTAAAAAAGAAAGGAGCAATTGACTATATTAAAAAACCAATCGAATTTGAAGTGATGGCAGAACTTATCCGGGATACTTTAAAAAAAGAATCCGAAGGCGGTCAACTTCATAATATTTCACTTCAAATGTTCGCTCAAATGGTAGGCATGGAACAAAAAACATGCACCATTCGGATTACCAATCGATTGACCGGGCAGTTAGGCATCCTTTTTTTTCATGAAGGGGAGCTGTTCAATGCAAGGCTCCAAAATATACATGGGATCGAAGCCGCGTACAGAATTTTTGTATGGGATCAGATTTCCTTTAGCATTGAGAATGCATGTGTTCAAAAAGAAAAACTCATCAAAAATGATGCGCGAGCGATTATTTTAGAAGCAGCAAGACGTAAGGAAGAGTTTGAAAAAGAACAACAGGAAGAAATTATTGATCTTGAACCCATTGAGACCAATGCTAACCCGAACGATACATCTTTAGAATTAGATTCATCATCGTTGTTTCTATTAGAGCCAGAATCCGAAACTGAAGTTAAACCTCTGATCACAGACGAACGAATCTTAAAAATTCAGGATCGATTAAAGAGTTGTGGATTTCAGGTTGAAAGTATTGAAAATGGATTTAAGCTCAGTAGTGGAACTCAAGATATCCCCGGTTGTTTTAACATTGATGTATATGTCTTGAAAAGCAATCCCAAATATATTCGCATACGTTTAAGAAGTTTTGTTGCTCAATCCTCAATAGTTGAATCTGATATTGAGGAAGTACGTACCAAACTCGAACGATGTCTTTTAAAAACTGCTCAAATTGGTAAATTTTCTTTTTTTGGCGCAAAGCAAAATATTTATATTTATTATGCTGAAATACGGTTTCTTTCGGAAAGCTCAGATACTCAAAAAAAGAATTCGCTGTTAATATTGCAAAAAGAATTGCCAAAGTTAGACCCAAAGATATTGAGACAGGACCTTGATTCTTTAAAATTATCAAGGTCTAGTAAAATTCGTTTGGCAATCACTCGTATTGTCCGAGATTTTGTTGAAATTGAAGAAGGTCTTGAAGCCATCAAACGGGAAGCTGTTATGATTATGAATTCAGAAGAAAAACAGATATTGGAGCAATTAAAGAATGATATTCAGCAACCAGCTTATATGGTTGCTATTCTTTCCCTATTATGCTCTCAAAAACAATAATAACGTTATACCATTCCCCTACTCAATGCGATTTGCTTTTGTTTTGTTCGGTCAATACAGTGATCATTTCTTCAAGTTCTCTGTTTCGTTTAATTAACCTTCTCTTTTCCAGTGCATGATTAATGCAGTTCAAAAACAAATCAATGTCATCTAAAGGCTTTCTCATAAAATCATAAGCCCCCATTTGAATACATTTTATGGCTTCATCAATATAGATATGACCTGTTAAGATGATGACATCAACTCCTCTTTTGGATTGAACAACCTCGTTAATCACATATAGCCCATCTTTTTGAGGCATCCTTAAATCTGTGATGACTAAATCCGGATGATGTTGATGAAATAGATCAACTCCATCTTTACCATTCTCGGCTTTAAGAATATCATATCCTTCTTCTTCGAGGATTTTACACAAAACATCTTTAAGTTCAGGTTCATCTTCAATCAACAATATGGTTTCACTCATACCATTCCTTTCTGTTTTACTATGTAGTCAGCCAACCGGCGCAGTTCTTTTTCAAGACATTCTAATGTATCGTTTCCATTTTCTAGTTTTCCAGACCTACCCATTTCTTCAAGGTTACTTGCAACGCGAGCAAGGGGTTCAGCAACAATGTCCAAAGCACCTCCTTTTATGGAATGAGCTTCCAATCTAACTACTTTTGCATCATTTGAAATTAAGGCATTATGCATTTTCTTCACTTGATCCATAGAAATGGTAACAAATTTTTCTACAATTTTAATGATAAGATGCTGATCACCATTAAAAGCTGTCATCGCCTGCTTCATATTAATGGGTACATCATTTTCAGTATGCAAAAGGGTTGTTTTATTTTGTTCTGTTTGGTGATCTGTTTTTAGATTGGGAGGTTCGCTTTTTTTGCAGACCAACTTATTAATTTTTTCAAGTAGTTTATTCATAATTAGTGGTTTTGTAATATAATCATCCATTTGGATTTCAAGTGCTCTTTCTTTTTGGCTATCAAATGCATGCGCAGTTAGAGCAATAATGGGTACTCTTTTGGATTTTCCAGATAAGCCTTTCTCCCAGACTCTAATTGCCTTACTCGCTTCAAAACCATCCATTACAGGCATTTGAATGTCCATTAGGATCACGTCATATTCTTTTTGTTTATAAGCCTCAAGTGCTTCAGATCCATTTACAGCTAAATCAACCTGATATCCAGCACGCTTTAATACTAACATGGCAACATCCTGATTTGTTGGATTGTCTTCAACTAAAAGGATGCGAATTCGCTTTGCAATATCATTACAAAAATTTTGTTGAGCAACTGGAGAATAAAAAGCTTCAGTTGCTGTGCATTCAATTTTAAAGACTTGCTGAATGAGTGCATATAACGAACTTAGTTGAATCGGATATTCAATAGTTCCATAATCCTTAACATATTCACGATAGATGTCATCTGAATCCAAAAAAGTATTAAAAAGAACTGGGATTGTAACATTATTTTGTATAGATTTTAGCTTTTCGAAAAAACTGGGTGTATCCATTCTTAAAGAAACAATATCAAGCATCAACAGATCAACAGTATTCTTTTTCAGAATTGCTCCTAACGCTTCTTGACCATCTTTCACAACTACCGGAACACAGCCCAATGCACTCAGGTACTTACACATAATAAACTGTCGAGTCTCGCTGGAATCAATGATAAGTACATGGATTGGCTCATTGTTTTTTTTATGGATTAAAGGAATAGCGATTTGTTTATCCTGTTTTAAGAATACAATTGTAAACCAGAATGTACTGCCTTGACCCAACTTACTCTCAACCCCAATGTCTCCCCACATCAATTCAACCAGCTCTTTTGAAATTGAAAGCCCTAACCCAGTACCTCCATACAACCGCGTATTTGATCCATCAGCCTGAACGAACTTATCGAAAATAACCTGTACTTTATTCTCATCAATCCCTATACCCGTATCAGAAACTTTAAACTTAACGCGAATGCTCTGTTTTGTCTCTTCAACCTTTTCTGCAAATATGGTAATTTGCCCTTTATTCGTAAATTTTAACGCATTATTACAAATATTATAAATGATCTGTTGGAGACGATTGGGATCTCCTATCAGTTTTGATGGAATTTCCGGTGATAAGTAGGTATAACACTCAATCTTTTTTTGTTTGATGCGAAAAGAGATTGTATCCATTATTTCTTCAAATAAAAATCGTAAATCAAAGGGGATAGTCTCAATTTCTAATTTTCCGGATTCTATTTTCGACAAATCAAGTATATCGTTCACAATTTTTAAAAGCGCTTTCGATTCAGAGTAAATAACTTTAAGCGCGTGCAGAATATCTTTGCGTTGTTCAAATTCAAAGGCCACTTCTGACATTCCAATAATGCCATTGAGCGGTGTTCTGATTTCATGGGTCATGGTTGCTAAAAATTCTGATTTCGCTTTATTCGCACGATCTGCTTCTTCTCTAGCTTGAATTAAAAGATCATTTTTTTCTTTTAATTCTATCACATGATTGGATAATTCCTTGTTTATTTTGAGTAATTCTTGGTTTAAGGCAATGTTATTTAATCTTAACCGCCTTCTTTCTAATGCACGCTGAATGGTGATGAAGAATTGTTCGATATTGTCTAAGGGTTTGAGCAATAAATCAAAAGCGCCGTCTTCTCTCAATACGGTGATAGCGCTATCTACTGTAGCGTATCCGGTCAAAACAATAACTTCGATATTAGGATTTTTTTGTTTGACCATCCGTGTAACCTGAATACCATCTATGCCGGGCATTTTCAAATCTGTAATCACGAGGTCAATGGATTCATCTGATAGAAATTGAATACCCTGTTCCCCTGAAGAAGCAGTTTTAACTGCGTATCCCTCAGCAGTTAACGCTGTATCTAATTGCAACAGAATATCTGGCTCATCATCAATTAGCAGTATTGTATCCATGTTATCCTTCATCTAATCCCACTTGTAATAAAATATTCATCTAATCCCAAATGGAAAGATGTATTCGCTTTTATAAGTTTATCTATTGTAATTGGCTTGATAATGTATCCTTCGCAGCCTGCCCTGAAAGACGAAGATATTGTTTTATATTCCTCCATAGCAGAAACCATTAATACTCTAACTTGGGATTCATAAAACAGTTGCGAGTTATCTTCCCATTCTCTGATCTGCTTCAATGCTTCAATCCCATTCATTTCGGGCATTAGAATATCCATAATAATTAAATCATAAGGTCTATTGACTGAATGAGCGAGATGAAAGGCTTCTAATGCTTCTTTCCCATTTACAGCGCTATCGCATTCCGCAAATTGTGCAAAAAGCCTTTGCGCTTTCAGTCGGCTTGTAAATTGATCATCAACGATTAATAGCTTCATTTTTTTTTCCATGTAACCCTTCCGTGAGTGATAATGTTATTATTTGCTTTCCTTCTTATTTGAAAAGAATGGGATTGTAAAATAAAATGTACTTCCTTTACTTTCTCCGGGAGATTCAACCCATAATTTCCCTCCATGAAGTTCAACGTAGCGTTTCGCTAAAGACAATCCTATACCCGTCCCTCCAAATTGACGTTTAAGATGTCCTTCAACCTGAACAAACGGCTCAAAAATACGATTAATATCAGCTTCTTTAATACCAACTCCTGTATCTGTAACTGAAATTTTTAAATATACATCATCTTCAATTACATGGTTCATCGCATTTACAAGAACTTTACCACTCATTGGCGTAAATTTTATCGCATTAGACAATAAATAATGTAGAATCTTCCGTAATGCTCGTTCATCTGCAAAAATCGTTTCAGAAATGTCCCCAATCTCTAAAGTAAACTCAATCTTTTTTTCAATTGCCTTATGTTGAATCCGTTCCATACTTATTGTAATCAATTCTTTTAAATTGATCATATCCATATTGAGATGTAAGTTCCCCATTTCAACATCTGAAAGATTTAATACATCGTCAATCAAGGATAGTAAATGTTGACTCTGACCCGATATAATTTCTAAATAATTTTTATGCTGATCTTCAAATTTTTCATTTTGATTAAAAAGCATGAGTTGAGTAAAACCGATAATCGCATTCAAAGGAGTACGAAGTTCATGGCTCATGATGTTTAAGAATTCTGATTTTGAATGGCTTGCCACTTCAGCAGCTTCCTTCGCTATCAATAACTCAGCCGTTCGTTCATGTACACGTCTTTCAAGCTCCTCATTGTTCTTTTTTAGCTCCTGAATCAAAAAGAGATTTTCTTTTTTTAATCGATTTTTTTCTAATGCCTGAGCTATAGAAGATAGAAATTTATCAAGGTCTTCTAATGGTTTACCTAAATAATCAAATGCGCCATAGCGGAGTGCCTGAACCGCACTATCTGTAGTTCCAAATCCGGTTAGAATAATCACCTCAATGGTTTCATCAATCTTTTTGATCTGTTTTGTAAATTCAATACCATCCATTCCCGGCATTCGAACATCTGTGATCACCAAGGGAATTTGTTCAGATTGAAGAATTTTTAAAGCATCTTGCGCTCTTAAACTCGTTTTAACCTGATAATTCTCCTGAATTAAAACCTGTGTTAAAGAGACTAATATATCAGGCTCATCATCCACAATAAGTATGGTTGGGTTCATTTTATTCCTTTTAAGCAATCAGTATTCAATAATTTTTTTATTTTCTATTAAGATTCTATGCTATGGGGAGTCGTACACTAATCGTAGTCCCCTCCTGCCCTGTTTCAATAACTTCAATCTCTCCTCCATGATCCTTCATAATACCATAGGAAATGGATAAGCCCAAGCCGGTTCCTTTACCCACTTCTTTTGTAGTAAAAAATGGATCAAATATTTTTCCCCGATGTTTTTCTGGAATACCACATCCATTGTCTTTGAAGCAAATCTCAATACATTGTGAGTTATTTTGTAATTGTTTGGTACAAATCTCGAGTTTCCCTTTTTTTATATCTGAGGTATTTTCAGAAACAGTGTTTCTTGTTTCCATGATCGCATCTCTTGCATTTGTGATTAAATTTAAAAAAACCTGTTCTAATTGATTGGGTTCGCCTTGAATCTCTGGTAAATCAGGCGATAGAACCTGATTGACTTCGATATTTCGGAGTCGAAGTTGTTCAGAAACCATCAAAAATGAATCAGCAATAACCTTATTCACATCAACTTTCACAAAAGCCGTTTCAGATTGGCGTGAAAAAGCTCGTAAGTGATTAATAATGTTCATCATCCGTTTGGTATTTCTTTCAAAAACATCAAGTTCTGAGTCTAGTTTATCTATCTTAAATGTATTTTTTGAAAGGCTACGTTTGAGCATTTGTGTGGTAGTTCGAATGACCATCAATGGCTGGTTTAATTCATGAGCTACTCCAGCGGCTAATTCACCGATTGAAGCTAATTTAGCTGATTGTATAAGTTTGGACTGTGCCTGTTTTAATTCTTGATTAGCATACACCAAGTCTTCATTCGTCTTGGAAAGCGCTAAGGTTCGTTCCTCGACTAACTTTTCTAAATTTTGAGTGTACTGTTCAAGTTTTTGATCCCGAATTTGAATCTGGGTTAACATGTCATTGAACCCATCTATCAGAATACCTAACTCGTCATTCGTCTTTTTGTCAGCGCGAAGGGAGTAATCTTTTTCTTTTGAAACCGTACGCATCATCAAAGAAAGGTCTAAAATAGGTTCGGAAATCTGACGCTGTAAAAGTCTTGCAATCATGTATGTCACACAAAAGAATAGAATTGAAACCATAGCAACACTATTCAAATACCACGTTGCACGGTTATACAATTCTTTCATATCCATTCTTATATAGACATAGCCAATTGGGTTATTATTAAAAAAAATTTCCTGAAGCCGATCAAAACTATTGTCTTTATCGAAAAAGGGGATGCCCTCAAAAAAATTCTGTTCTAACTGGGCTTATACTTTTTTAAA
>PDZT01000400.1 GCA_002753105.1 Deltaproteobacteria bacterium YD0425bin50
CATATCATAATTTTTTGGATAGTAAAAAACGACTCATCACAGGCGCAAGTCTTTTTTTTCGGAATTCAGCATTGTTGGATTTGCTTGTGAATCAGTTATTGCCAGAAGTGTTATCTAAAGAAAAACGGTTTCATGTATGGTGTGCGGGTTGTTCTATTGGTATGGAAGTGTATTCAATTGCTATGGTCATAGCGGATTGGCTTAATGATCATGATATGAACCATGCAGATGTTAAAATTTTAGGTACAGATATTTCTAATGAGGCCATATCTATTGCGCAACACGGTGTTTATCCAATCACAGAGCATCATTACATGAAACATAAGCGTTATTTTGATAGTTATACGGATATGCTTCAATATTTACAAGTCCGTATAAAGCCATCGCTGAAATTCATGGTTACATTTAGGCAGCATGATATATTTAAAGGCAGTCGAGGGCATCGCTTTGAATTGGTCGTTTGCGATCATGTGTTTCAGTATTTTTCTGAAGAAAACCAACGCAATTTATTACCTCCATTGCTAAATGCAGTCAATTCTGAGGGGATTGCATTTATTAGCAGTCCATCTCATCATATTCGAAATACAATCATAAGTGAATTCGAATTTACAAAAATCGCCGTGTATTGCTATAAAAATAAATGAGGAATAATTATAAATTACGGAAGAATACCAATAAATGCTGATTAAAAAAATGCAACTTTTTTTTGTAGCTATTCCCCAAAAGATAACTAATGTATTTTTAAGACCATTTTATTTAACTCTTATATACTCATTTGATATCCAAAAATGGGGACTACGCAAACGCTTTCTGCTGACAACTTTTATATTTCTATTAGTTGGAATTGGTTCATTGTGCACATTTATTTATTTTGCAATGCAAAAAAACACAACAGATGCAATCCATGAACAGTTGATATATTTAGAGCAACGAATCAAAGATGAAATTCTTTCAGCAAGAAGTCTGTTATCTACCACAGTAGCCATAGTATCAAGTCTTCCAGAAGTCACACAGTCAATGGAAAACGAAAATAGAGAAGAACTCAAGAATTTTATATTACCTTACATTGAGCGTATTCGTGCACTCACCTCCAATACATCACTTTATTTTCATTTTCATTTGTCATCATCCACATCATTTCTTCGTACATGGGATATAAATAAATGGGGAGATGATTTATCCAAATACAGAATGATGGTAGTCAGAGCTAACCGCGAATTAGCATCATTTACTGGCTTTGAAATTGGTCAGGGAGGTCCTGTTTTAAGATCGATTACCCCCATTATTGCCAATGGAAAACACTTAGGCAGTGTTGAAGTTGCAATAAATATAGTAGAGATTTTACAAAAGATTAGCTTAACTCAAAACAATGGGATACTTATCGTTCTTAATAAGAAAAGTATTAAAAATATTTGGGAAATACCCCCAAATATGATGTTAATTGATGAATGGATGATCATAAAAAGTTTTGGTAATTCAGATAATTTTTTAGCGAGTAAAATTCTACAAAGTAATATGACCTCAGGTCGTATTGGAAATGTATTTTTTAATCGAATTCCAATTCAAGATTTTCAAGAGGTTGGTATTGGTGAGTTTATTTTTTCATATAATGCCACGATACAGATTCAAAAAAATTTGAACCAGATTTCTCAGTTTATTTGGCTTTTTTTAATTGGTTCAACATGCATGTGGATTATTATTTATTTCAACGTAAAACGAATCAAAAGATTCTTAGATAAGCTACAGGGTATCATCATGGATTCACAGAACAATAACTTTTCAAATCGATTTGATTGTGAGCCTATTCATTGCAAAGATATCATTCAATGCACAAATACGGATTGTCCTGTTTATCATGATCGGTCTTTGGTTTGTTATCTTGAAACAGGTTCGGAAGCAGTTGCACTTAACTTGCGGAATAGGTGCAATTTAATTCAGAAATATGAAAGTTGTCAGTCATGTCCAGTTTATAAAATAGCACATACGGATGAGATTGCTAACATGTCACATCATGTCAATACAATGATGAGGTCATGGAGTATATTTTTGAATAGAGTTGGTATGTTGCTTTCTGAAGTACTTCGGAATCAAAATCAGCCGTGGAATTTACCCTCTCTTGATCAGGTATCTGAATATCTTGAACAAATGGCAAAATTAACAGCCTATACTCATGATTTACAAGGGGTTTATACAAGAGAAGAAGTGTATAAGCAATTGTCCTATGTTTTTGAAAGTCACTTTTTACTGCATGAATATATATTAATGGAGGTTAGCCCCAGTGAAAATTACATGACTATCGCCATGCAGAAGCATACCGATAAGCATAATTTAATTATTAGTCAGGATGTGGTACTGAATAGCGATTTGTGTCGGGCTAAACGTGTTGCTGAAGAGATATGTTCTTATCCAAATCCAGTTTTATGTCCTTATTTTAATTGTAATCATGATGAATATATTCGGTGCTGTTTGCCAATGGTCATGAGTGGCAAAGTTGGCGCAATTTTTTCTTTTATTGTATTAAAAACCGAATGGGATATCAGGCGAAAGCAGTTAGTCTTTATGCGTCGATATTTAGATGAAACAGCGCCAATGTTGAGTTCATTGCGTTTGCTTCAAATAACAAGGGAACAATCCTTGAGAGACCCTTTAACCCAAAGCTACAATCGACGATTTATGGATGCCTATATTGCGCAATATGAGCCTATAACCAAGCGCAATGATAGTCATGTGGGTTTTTTAATGATTGATATCGATTATTTTAAACAAGTAAATGACGAATTTGGACATAATTCAGGTGACAGTATTTTACAGCAGGTTGTTAAGGTTATGTTTGCAAATATTCGAAGTTCTGATATGCTTATTCGATATGGTGGTGAAGAATTCCTGATATTATTACCTGATGTTGAACCTGATGCTTTATTGTCTATTGGAGAAAAAATCAGGTTAGCTGTAGAAGGGTATAACTTTATACTTCCGAATGGCTCAAAAATTAATAAAACGATCAGCATCGGATTAGCCATATATCCTAATGACAGTGAAACTTTTTATAAAACGATAAAATGTTCAGATATCGCTTTATATACAGCTAAAAAACTTGGTCGTAACCGTGTAATCTCATTTAGAGCAGATATAAATATCTAATTGTAACGGTTTGCAATCATAATTCTCATAGATGATTAAATAATGAAACCACCGAATCCTAAACATCACGATCTGTTTGACTGTTTACGTCAGAAAACAGTGGAAATTGTTGCAGATCATCCATTAACCAAAACAGAAATTATAAAATGCTTAAAACAACGCTACCGATCTGAATGTTCAGATGATATAATTACGGGTATGATTAACAAGATTATTCATCAACTTGTATCCAAAAAACAATTATTTATACTTCCACCGTTTGGTCATCAAAAACAAGTTCGGTATTCTACGATACCTCCGAATCCAAATATTTATTTAAAGAAAATTGAAACAGAATTAACGCGAATTATTCAAAAATTACATGATAGCGGCATATCTTCTCATGCAATTATGAATTCGCTTTCCGATATGATACTCAAAAAACCTCAAAAGTCATGTAGATCGAATCCATTGAATGGGTTAGAAGAGTTGGATCATGAAATGATCAAACATATCTTAATGGTTGAACCAGCAGCAAGACAACAAGTATTGGTATCTATACCAGACATTCGTTCTTCAATGAATATACCTGACCCTATTTTTGATCAAACGCTGTTCCATCTTGCTAAAAATGAAAAAATTTTTCTTCATAGACATGTTCATCCATCTCAAATGGAAGAATCTGAACGCAAACAAATGCTTTCAGATGACATGGGGAATGTGTTTATTGGAC
>PDZT01000401.1 GCA_002753105.1 Deltaproteobacteria bacterium YD0425bin50
CGACTTACCCGTTTAGTAGATTCTGACCCGAGTATTATCTATAACGGCCCGCTGGTAGTCATGGTGGATCGTATGAGTGCATCAGCATCTGAGATTGTTTCTGCTGCTTTACAAGATTATGGCCGATGTATTGTTGTGGGAACAACTACATTTGGAAAGGGTACAGTGCAATCATTGCTTACCTTGGATTCTGGGCAGCTCAAATTAACTACGGCAACATTTTATCGGATCACTGGAGATACGACTCAGCATAAAGGTGTCATTCCAGATATTGTTTTGCCTCCGATCTATGATTCTGAAGAAATCGGTGAAAGTACTCTGCCTGAGGCTATTCAATGCGAGCATATTCATGCCTTAAACTATAAACCTTTCCAAGACATGACCAATTTAAAAATGCAACTAATCAAGCGGTACCAAGCTCGGCTGCCCCAAAATCCAGATTTTCAATACTATTTGGAAACGTTTGAACGGTTAAAAAAAATACGGTCTAATGAAACGATTTCGTTAAAAGAATCCGTACGCTTAAAAGAATTAGAAGAAACAAATAAATGGAAACTTGATGTAACAAACACGCTAAGACGCTCAAAAAGCCAAAAAACCTTTAAAACTTATGCTGAACTTGAAGAATTCGAAAAAAAAGAGGACGAAGAGGAATCATCTGAATCCATAGATGAAAAAGACGACAAAGAGGATCCTTTTTTAGATGAATCCTTAAAGATTCTTGCGGACATGATTCAATTCTCAAATCCAAGCTAAGGATACCCGGCTGGGTATTGTCGTAATTTCGTTCGATCGTTCGATCGTTCCCACGCTCCAGCGTGGGAACGCAGATAGGGACGCTCCAGCGTCCCGAATTGACGTAGAAAGCGTTATAGGTTCTGGACGAAATTGGACGCTGGAGCGTCCATGGCTGCGTTCCCACGCAAAGCGTGGGAACGAGCATTTAACGAGCATTTAAACGAGCATTTAAGCATATCTCCTTAGCTTGATGCATATGGGGTTCGCCCTACATACAACGCAAAAACGATTTATTTCCTTAGCGAGACAAAAACATCAACACATCTCCAGTATTGACCTGTGCTCCTTTTTGAACCAAAATTTCTTTAACCTGTCCATTAACCGGACTAACAATTTGATTTTCCATTTTCATTGCATCAATCACAATAATGACCTGATTGACCTTGACCATATCTCCGGGTTTTACTGGAATAGATAAAACGAGTCCGGGGATTGGTGCATTGACAGGATATGCGCTGCTATCAGACGATACAGGCTTGGGTTTTGGAGCTGCTTGACTACTGCCACTTGAAACTGAAGATACAGAATGATGTACAGGTTTAGGCATGGAAATGACTTTCGACTCTGATTCAATTTCAGATTCAATGACCACTTCCCGGAACCCATCAGGAATTCGGCGGAATGCGATTCCACTTTGAATATCTTGTATTTCTACATTAAATTGTTTATCTTTTATTTTCACCTGATACATGCTTTACCTCTATGTTGAATATGTTAGCGTTTAAAAAGGATCATTCGATCATTCATTTGCTTAATCCGGCCTTGTAAAGCCCATGACGAAGTAGCCTGTGTGTTTACTCCCTGAAAATCATAAGTTTTAATTTTTTGTAAACTGAGATGCACATGCAGGGCTGTCGAAATAGCCGCAGCAATCAGCTCATCATCGTCTGTACTTGTTGGTACAGAAACAGAAGATGAGACTTGATCCTCTTCTTTTTCCTTAATGACCATTTCTGATTTTTTTGATTCCAAATACTGAAACACTTTTCCTGAAAGCAGCATACCGATTTCAAGTATTAACAAAACAAGAAACACTCCAAAAAAACGGATAAACAAGGTACCAATGGCATACCCCCAGAATGAATCTTTTGGACCGCAAATCAGCGTAATCTGGCCGTTTTCCATTCCATCACAATCCATTGGTCCGCCATCTTTTACGGAAACTTCAATGGCACGTTTAGGTTTTAAGTCAATACTTTGGGCTTGGGCATTCATCCACGGAGTTCCAGACTTAGGATTGTATATCCAAAGTTGAGTAGCACTGCTAAAGTAAGAAGAAGTCAGAGATACAGAAACAGGACTAGCTATAGGAGCATTTGTTCGTGGCAATGGTAATGAAAATGGGCCAAAAGAAATGTTGGATGGAGATCCATTAGTTATTGTTACCTGAAATAAGGATGATCGAAAATCTTTTTTATCCACTTCATTCGATTTATCAAAGTCAAAATCATACGCCTTGACTTCCTGTAATGTTGCGCCTTTGATAGTGAAGTCAATGGTGATAAAGGTGCTTTTTCCCCGGGGAATTAATTTAGCTATAATGCTCTGATTTTCTTTCTGAAATGTAGGTTTAGGTTTTTCTAAGTCTTCTCCAAATGCTGCCATAGCCAAATCCGGTACCAAAACGATCACAGAATAGATAAACAGGCTGATTAAGCATAAGATATAAGTATTTTTCTTAAATAGCATGACACCCTCCTATTGAAACATGGCAATGAACATACCAGCAGCCGCAGCCGAGCCGATAACACCGGCAAGGTTTGGCCCCATAGCATGCATGAGCAGATAATTGGTTGGGTCTTCTTTAAGACCTTCAGAATTGGAAACCCGAGCAGACATCGGAACCGCTGATACGCCGGCTGATCCAATTAAAGGATTCATTTTGTCCTTTAAGAACCTATTCATGATATGAACGGTTAAAATACCGCCAATCGTACAGATGACAAAATCGAACAATCCAAATCCAAAAATCAACAGCGGTTTCCAGCTTAAAAACACTTCAGCTTTCATGGTCGCCCCAACTGAAACGCCTAAAAAGATCGTTACAATATTCATTAAGGCATTTTGGGCTGTATCCGATAATCGTTTGACTACACCAGATTCAGTCATTAAATTTCCAAACATAAACATGCCCATCAAAGGCGCTACTGCTGGAATCAACATGATAATCAGGAATGCTGCAATTAAAGGAAAAAATAATTTTTCACGCTGGCTAACCTGACGTAATTGATTCATTTTGATTTTTCGTTGTTCTTTGGTTGTAAACAGTCTCATAATTGGGGGTTGAATGAGCGGAACCATAGCCATATAAGAATACGCAGCCAAAGCATTTGCACCTAACAGATGAGGAGCAAGCTTGGTAGTCAAATAAATAGTCGTAGGACCATCAGCACCGCCAATAATTCCGACCGAAGCCGCTTCTTTAAGTGTAAACCCAAAAAAGAGTGTCCCGATATACGTTACGAATACACCGAGTTGAGCACCTGCTCCAATAACAAGGGTTTTGGGATTGGCAATCAGAGGACCAAAATCTGTCATTGCACCCAATCCCAAAAAAATCACACAAGGAATAATTTCCCATTCAACACCGTATTTGTAAAAAAAACGAAGCAATTCCGGTGTGCCATGTTCACTAAAGCCCATCAACGGCGTAATAGGAAAATTAACCAAAAAAACGCCAAAGCCAATTGGAAGCAATAACAACGGTTCAAAGTCCTTGCCAATTGCAAGGTATAAAAACAATGAACCAATGCATAACATCACGATATTCCCCCATGTTAAATGCGGAATACCAGTTTGGGTTATCAAAATCTGTTTTATCAGTTCAAGAACACTTTCCCAGGTCATATTGTTGATCTCCTTTTCTTCGCATTACAGTGGAATATTACCATGTTTTTTAGGTGGAATCTGATCCTTTTTGGTTTTAAGCAGATGTAATGCACGAATGATATTGGGCCGTGTATCTGCCGGATCAATTACATCATCAACATAACCGAGTTCTGCTGCTTTATACGGATTATAAAATTTATCGCGATATTCCTGAATCAGTCG
>PDZT01000060.1 GCA_002753105.1 Deltaproteobacteria bacterium YD0425bin50
ATCTAATGATTTTTTGTTGTTAATTTTATAATCGTTGATAAATAATTCCGCTAAATCATCAAATGCAACTTTTTCAAAATGCACACTTGGCAATTTGCCTTGAGCTATTTCTCCCTCCCTTCTCTTTAATAGTTCAGATGCAACCATTTTTTTGTCACTTTCTGAACTTTCTCTTATTGGTTTGCCTTTATGATGATACTTAATCCAGTAGGTTTTACCGCGTTTGTAACCCTACAACGAAAGTTATAAACTTAAAGTATTTAAATAATTTAACGGAAATGTTGCAATGAGATTTTATTACTATAAATTTAAGTAGTTAAAATTGTATACACCCTATCGTAAATAGAATATATATTGCGAAAATAGCCATTTTTATTTTTACAAAAGTGCATATTTTTATCATAACAGAATAATGCACTTTTTAGATAAAATAAATCATGGAAAAGCCTCATATTAGAGACATATTGATTAAGGAGAATGTAGCGCTAATGTTATACATAATAAATTAAAATAGTTAATATTGTTTAGAATATGCACATTATATCAAAAATCTAATAAATAAAGGTATTATAGCAATTTATTTTTTTTATCAAACTACATATTTACTTCATTATCCTATCAAAAACATTGATAGAAATACTATATTAAAGTAGAAAAACTCATAAAAAAAAATCATAATGATTAACTAATTCGTAATCGAACAAAAAATGAAGATAAAAATATTAAAAAATTTGCACTTTTTTAAATATATCTAAAAGTATCTCATAAAAAGGATTATAGTCATATAATTAAATTACTTATTTTTTAGATTTTAAATATAACTGTTTAAAATCTAAAATAAATTTTAATAAAATAAAATTGCAATATATTGCAACATTTCCGTTAATAAAATAAAAGAATCTGCAAATATTAAAAATACAAATAATTATAATAATTTAAATATGTTAACTGGATAAATTTCGTTGTAGTGTTAATAAGGCTTTCCTCACTTCCCATTCCTTTATCAGCCGGTTCATTTAATTTTCTGGATTCCCAGAAATAAGTGGCAGACATAGCTGCATAGCTTAGTTTTTCTAATAATTCAGGATGTAATTCAAGGGGGAGATTTAAGGCTATTCCTATTTCAATATAGTTTGTACGTCCTGTAATCTGGATTAATCCTCTCCCTTTGTATTTCCAACCATCTTGCGGCATCTAGGCCAAGCCTGCCTGTTTCAATTTGTTGTTCAAGCTCCTCTATAGATGTTATAAATGCATTGATCCTTCAATACTGTTGATTAGTCCTATTAAAGACGACATGAGCCAAAAATTTAGCCTATATAATATATAAGATTGTATCATTATTTCAATTAATTGAATAAATTTTTAATCTTTATTTTTCCAGATGAGCTACTCCACCATTGCTTTTAATAAGGCATCTCTGGCATCCGAATAGAACTGGATATCAATTTTTGTTGCCATGTCGTCTGAAAGGTCAAGGAGCTGGCGGCGACATGTGACAGGCATAAGAAGAGCCGTAGCACCTTTTTCAACTGCAATTTCTGCGATTGTTACGGCATTATGAATCGGTTCTATTGATCCACCAAGATTTATCTCACCCACAATAATTAAACCACCTCTTGCGCTTTTTTTTAAAAGTGAAGTGCAAAGCGCGATAAGTGAGGCAACTCCTATCTTAGCTCCTGACTTGGAGGCATCAAATGAACGAAGTTGAGCAGTGAACTCATGATGACGTGGATCTTTATCCCCAACCAATTGCTTAGCCCTGGCATAAAGATTTTGTTCAGCAAACCCTATGCTTTCCTTAAAGGCTGGTGGAACAGGCTTATTAAGAATTTTAACTCCAGAGCCAGGACCTTCATTTACCTCAATTCGATAAAGCCCAGGATGATCGTCCATTCCTCCTGGGCTAATGCTCCAAATT
This sequence comes from Deltaproteobacteria bacterium YD0425bin50, assembly GCA_002753105.1. GTDB lineage: Bacteria > Desulfobacterota > Desulfobacteria > Desulfobacterales > YD0425bin50 > YD0425bin50. The sequence continues at coordinate 1,925 of PDZT01000060.1, forward strand.
TGACCTGGCTCAAGCGGATCTCCACCTATGCTGTTATCACTTTGCAGTTCAGGAGTTGCAACAAACTTTTCTACACCATTTTCTCCCATGACATAGCTGAAGTGAGTATTTCGGAACTCCGCAGCACCGATTCTTTTTTGCTGTTCTTTAACACGTCGGCGAGCTTCAAGTGAAATTTTAACAGCCCATTCAATGTCTTCATCAGGTACTTGCCCTTTATCACCCGGATAAAGAAGTTTTAGTAATCCGCTGACAGTTTTATTAACCGCATTTGTATCACGACCGCTTAAAGCTCCTCCAAAATGAATACGATTCTGCAAAACGGAAATTCTACTTTGCCGGCGCAGTTGGCTCATACACTCAGACCAGAAGTCGCTCACCATTCCGAAATGATTATTCAAAAGTTCTTTGCTTATTTTTGGAACATCCCATCCCGGAAGATAAGCATGGATACGATCCATAAATGCCGTATCATCACGCATTTCAGGTGGCATAGGACCAAATAAGTGTCCGATCCTTTGCTGGTATTCAACATCAACATCAAAATTGCCCAATAGAACAATACTTCCATCAGCTCTGATACTTTCTTTACCTCGGCTAAACTCTCCAGATTCCATATATCCTTTCATAATGTTAACCCCATCTTTTTGATCAAAGGAAATTCCAGAAATTTCATCAAAGCATACAACATCGTATTGACAAACCAAACCTCTCTGGCCAGTGGAGTTGTTTACAAACATCCTGGCAACAGTTGCTTTGCCGCCAGAGATTAAATGTGCATATGGTGATACTTGCTGAAATAGATGGCTTTTTCCGGTTCCACGAGGTCCTAGTTCAATAAGGTTATAATTTCGCTCTACAAAAGGAACCATCCGAAGCAATAAAGCATCTTTAGCTCGATTAGAAAGGCTTTCCGAATCAATTCCTATACTACGCAATAGGAAGGTTTTCCATTCCTCTGTCGTAAACTTTTTACGAGCTTCTTCCAAAGTATTTAGTACATCACGCTTTGAAAGTTGAATTTCACGAAGGCTCTCAATACCGAATGGACGACCATTTTTTTCTTGAGATATGCTAGCATCATAGGATAGTGTTATTTCTGCATAAAATCCGCCTGTTAGCATTCTTTCATGTTCGTTTGCCAATTCCGGACTTATCCTTACATCTCGCAATTGTAAGCTTGGAAGTGTCGCTAAATAAGAATCTGTTCTAGCATCCAGTCTAGCACTGATTAGCTCAATAATCTTCACTTCTCCTTTTTCCCTGGCTCGAGCTTTAAATAATTCTTCCTCTCCTGCTTTTACCGTGCGAGATTTTAATTGCCTTTGGACTATTTCAAGGCCTTCCTCAATCTCATCAGGATTAATACTTGCGCAGTAACGTCCTAATAAGAATTCAACTACATAAGTAGGAACTGGAAATTGCCGGCTGAATGTTCGTACCAAATCTTTTCTAACTAAAAAACCATCGAGTGAGGAGGCGGCTAATCTATCAATATTATCAATTTCAACCATATTAATTATCTCCACCAATTTTTGTGGACAATTGAGCAACCAGTTGACCATTTTCATTTAAAAGGACAATGGTGGCATCACTTCCATCCAAATTTTCATTTTCAACAACAACAGAAGCAATCCCGTTATCTTTTATGGGCTTAGGACTAATCACAATGCTTGAAGATGAATTGCCTGCTTGTGAACGAATATCAAGTATTAATCCTGAATAGTCGCCATTTACAGCAATATTGCACCTTAACCCTCTCCATGTGACATCGGTAATATCTACTAAAAATGCTTTTTGTTCATTTGATTTATTCTTTTGAATCAGCAGTTCCAATGTAAGACATTCTTGCAAACTCAAACCACCATGGGCGTATTCTATACCTTTTTTAAAGCAGCTAATTCCATTGGCTAATGCAAAATATTGATTCGGATTCCAATACCAGGGGTAAAGGGACTCATTGAAGCATGCACCAGGTTTAATAGATGCACAACGTCCCCATTTATTCTCTGTAAGAGAGCTTGGCAAATCAATCTTTGGTAATCCATTAGGCATTAGTAACCAACCATGATCGGTTACGACACGAATCTTTTTCCACCCAGCAGAAAAAAGAGAATTAATACGCTCTACAATTTCTCGCAGTATAGAATCAATTTGTTTGGCAAGCTTCCAGCCCCTGTCATGTCCCTCATGATCAATATCTCCAAATTCACACCATGCACAACAGGTAGAATTACCAGAATCATTTTTATCAAGAATAGTCCATCCGTTTTCAGTAAGAAGCTTTTTGAAGTGGTAGCCACCTTTAAGCGATTGTTCTGTTTCAGCCACAACTGGTTCAAAATCAGCATTAGCTATTATGCCTACAATCTGATCTCTAACTGGCGAAACAGCAGGTTTTCCAGTTGCTGTTACACTTGGCAAGGCTGCCCATACAATAGTCTCATCAACCTGCAGCAATAATTGCTTTAATAAGCTCGATAATCTTCGGGCCACATCAAAACGCAAACCATCTATAAAAAGAATACACTCTCCAGCTATTTTTGCGATATGTGTATTATTATTTTTTGTTTTACCAGGGTAGCCCTCTAAGCTCGCAACATGTTGTAAATGCCTTGATGACTCTTCCATCCATGGCAAATAAATAGAACGAATTGCTGTTGATATTGCCTCAAAATCATTTATTTGTTCAACGCAGGATAAAGCGCTCAAAACAGCATTGTCAGCATTCCAACCCCAAATACTGTATCCTATAGCCATGTCTTTTGTGGTACCTGCAGAAAGATTGTTTGATGTTGTTTCTGCAATTTTAGCCAGATGTTCAAGTGCAATCGCAAGAGGTGAAAAACCTATTTCTGCCCACACCAAATCTTTTCGGCGCCTATGACTTTTTTCCATTTCAAGAATTTTTTTTCTAGCTTCATGGGGTGGGAGTGTCTTTAAGCTGATAATATCTTTACGTAAAGCATTTTCACGATTCTCATTCCATTGAGGCCAACCATCATAACTACCATCATCCATGATCCAGAATAATTTATCTTTTGGAGGTTGGCATTTGCGTATTTGCAAAGGAATATTTGGATAACGTTTCGGAGCTTCACAAAACCTATCCCAAACTGCTTTCCATGGACCTTTATGTAATGCTAATTTTAAAGAACCGGTAATAACACCTTCATCAGCAGGATTGAAAGCAAGCTGAGATTTACACACCTCAACAAATGCCAGCCATTCATTATCACCCCTTGAACTCCTAAATATATTTTCTTCATCAAGCCATTGCAGAAAATCTCGAATCGGATCTCCACCGGTTAAAAGGGTATTGAAATAATCTTTGTCAAGCCGTTTGCCTTTAAGCTGTTCAACTTCTTCATCTAATAAGCGATAAAGGGCAAGTTGCATTGCATTTCTTGTCCCATTGTCTTGAGCAACATCTAGGCAAAGTCCACCTTGATTTGATTTGAGGAAGGCAAGTATGGTCCAGTCTTTGGCATTTACTTGTGACCACATGACTCCTCGATATTGCAATTCAGCTAATGGCTTCAGTTCATCTGGACAACTTTCAACAGCCCTTAAGTCTTGACGGCTTACGCCAGGAAGGTAGATTATAGGTGTTTTTCCATCAAGGATAGCAATTTCTGGATTTTTTTTTGCAATAATACAGCGCAGCCAAATTGCAGGTCCTGTTCTTTTATCAGGAGCATAATCTCCTAAAATAAATAATTCTGACAAATCCTTTTGAAGACGAGGAAGAACGCTTTCCCACTGTCGATCCTTATCAGGCCATAAAATACAGGCTGGGGCTATTTGTATATCAGAATTGTATATAGCAGCATCACACACAGCTTTCAGAAGATGTTCCAATACTTTCATGCAGGAGCTCCAGTCAAGGCTTCAAGTCGCTTAATCCAATTGTTAAACAAAGGACATTCTTGGCGAATTTTGTCAAGGCCGATATCTAATGCCGCAAGCAGGGGATGCTTAGGTTTGTCGTAGGCATGGAAGATTTGTTTAATTCTCTTGCTTGGCGCTGTATTAGGACTATCATTGATCCATTCCGGTGTCAAAAACTGAGTACGAATCTTCTGAAAATCCTTTTCCAAATAGGGTTTTCCAATGGCGTTTGCCAATTTTTCAGGTTTGCTAAAAAGCAATCCCTCAAATTCATACATCTGAACATAAGGGATAAATCGAGATGCGGGACTATTGCCAAATAATTCAGCAACCCAGTTTGACAACGCCTGGGAGACTTGAGACTGTTTATCCGCAATATCAATCATTGAATTTCCTTTCAATTTGCCAGGAAAAGCAATGGATAAACCATAGTAATCAAATAGAGTGGTGCAGTAACAATCTTGATCTTTGAGGAGCCTTTCGCGAATATCAACTGCAAGACGATTCAGGTTAACATTTCCTCCCTTGTGACCGACTTTACCGATACACGAAGGTAAAAGAAAGACATTTCTCTCAAGCAACATCGGGCTAAGCACATGCCGTACAAACTCCTCCTCGGTCTGTCCTTCGCAGATTACATGCACTCGGATCATCCTCGGCCTCCCAGTATATTTTTCTCCCAAAGATCGCCAACAGTATATTCCTTTAACCAATCCTGAAAATCTTGTTCGCTGTGACGCTGAAAGACGGTTAAATTCTTTTCGCGATCCACTATAATCAGATCGTCAATCGAAAATCCATTGACAAGAGTTACAGATTGGGTAGAAACGATAACCTGCCGCTGTTTTGACGCAGATCGGAGCATGGAAGCCAAAAATCCTATAGCTCTTGGATGCAATCCCAGCTCTGGCTCATCAATGAGAATGGTTTCAGGTTGAAATTCTATTGGCTGGTTTAGAACCGTAGCAAGACAAATAAATCGCAGGGTTCCATCTGAAAGTTGATGCGCCTTGAATGGTTTGTCTTCACCTTTTTCCGTCCACTCCAACTCTATGATTTCCGGGTTATCAGCATGAGGGTGCAGATAAAAATCGCCAAAGAAGGAGGCAATAAGTTGAACTAATTGAACAATGCGCTTATAAGAATCCGGAAAATGCTTCTGCAATCTATAAAGAAAAGCAGCCAAATTCCTTCCATCAGGGCGAAGATAGGCATTATCGTTGATACCATGTGGCGCTTTGACCAAAGCTGTTTCTCCAGTATCGTGAAAATGGTAAAGACGCCAACTTTTCATGGCTGTTATGGTGTATTGTTGAATCCCAGACTTATGTTTTTCGACCAATGACTCAAAATGGCCTAACCCAATGATCTTATCACCGAATACATTACACCAGAAATTTTCTTCGGCAAACATCATGCGATTGTCCTGTGTTGGTTCCAATTTGAACTTATAGCCATTTTTACCAAAATAGATTTCAGTACTTAATTTTTCGGTTTTTTTCCTGCCAAAATGCAACATAGCATCAGGTCCGCCTTGCTTGCTTACATAGAGCTGAAGCTTGCCTTCTAGCATCTGCTGAATTAGGCGAAAGAAACCAATAAAATTAGACTTCCCGGCACCATTGGGTCCAATGAGCACATTCAGTTCTTTCAATTCCATGTCGCACTCACGGATCGATTTGAATCCCTTTATTACGATACGTGATATTTGATTCGGGTTCATGTTTGTTTCTCCTTTTTCAGTGCAGCAAGTTTTTCAGACAGGCTCAGATGATTTTCCATTATCCTTATACGGCATGTCCCTATATCTTGAATATGATAATTAATCATAGCAATCCTTGCCGAGCGGCCTCTGCATAAACAAAAGGAGATCTTCGTTGTAAGAAAACATCGGTATAGAGTCTTTCTCTATATTCCTGATAGTGTCGAGCCCTCATTTCACGATTCCTCTCATCGTCCAAACCAAGACGGTCAATAGTTGCTTGTACTAAATTATTTTGACAGATATCAAGGTTAGGATTTGGATATATCCGTCCGCTTACGATTTCCAAATGAAACCAGCCATCTTTAATTTCAAAAGGATCAAGGACGTCGTCATACTCATGTTTTTGGCTATTCATCTTGGAGCATGCCAAACGATAATTACTCCATTCGTATGAAAGATCCGATCTTTTGGATTTGGCTATAAAATGGTCAACAGAACCACCACCTGTAACACGCTCAAAAAAAACAGCAAGATAAGCGCATTTTCCATGATAACTTGAATACAAATCGTCAAGACAAGCCCGCCAATAGGGCTCAATTTTTATTTTTACAGGCACAGGTTGATTAAAAACAATGTTTTTTCGCTTCAGAAAAGCAATCCCTTTCTGGCGAACATCGGCATCAAAAGCAGCAGGTTCAGGTTGCGCATTAACATGGATCATGAAAGCCACCCCTTCTTCTCTGCAACAAAACGCCATCTCATCCAGAAAGGATCTGTTTCTCCAAGAAGCTCTCTTAGTTGGGCGTCAAGGATTTTTGCCATATTTGCATTAAATGTCTCGTCACTTAATGCAATGGCAGCATCTTTTAAAACCTTTTCAGCTTCGATAGAACGAGCGCTTTTTAAGTCAAAAGCTTCGCTTGTCAGCCAATTTGATACATCCCCAAGACGAACGAATGAGCGTTTATTAAGTTCAACATAAGGATTACCCTTATTAACTCTTATAAAATCCAGATCAAACCAAGCATCTTTACTGGCATCAAAAGCAGGTTCAACTGATGCCATAACAAGAGGAGAATGCGTTGAAGTAATGATCTGAACATCCGCTTTATTAGTTAGTGTATCCATTACACCTAGCAAGGAGCTTATGATCCGTCTTTGCCATTTCGGATGGAGGTGAGCTTCAATCTCATCAATAAGAAATACAACCTGAGAGGTCGGCTCCTCTTCCAAAAGATTGCTTGCCTTAATGTGCTCCTCCCAGCTCCAGACGAGCAGGTATGCCAATGCGATATTCCTTCTGATTCCAGCAGATGCATGCAATATTGGCACTGATTGCCCATAAGGCATCTTGATAGTAGGGATATCTCTTGGATCATCAAGGCTTATCCGTGTCAAATCTCCTGGTATAATCTTTTCGTCAATCGAAGGTGATATCTTCTCTAAAATCGAACTTAGACTCTTGAATGCCTGACCTTTTTCTTTCTGCCAACCTGCCCAGTCGGAAACCAGTCCGTTGCAAAGCAAACCTCGCTCTTCATCGCGCAACCCATCCCAAACTTCACGTGGAGTGAACACGTATGCAGAAGGACGATCCTGGACATCAACATTCCTTTTTTTTCTCCAGTAATTGCGTGCGGGATCCCACACAGCAAAACTTCCATCAACTTGAGCGTATATAACTAAGCCGGGATTTGAAGGGCGGTCAGCCTTCCCAGTCCATGCCTGCGCCTTACGGTCAAAGGTGCTGAGATAGTTGACTGGTTTTGACTTTGAGTTTGCAGTGAATGTAAACTCGATAGAAGCCTTTCCGCTTTCATACGGTTTTGCCATCAAACCTCCTGGAAGTCTTGGATTTATCTCTGCAGGCCATTTCCTGGTAAGTGCCCACCAAGCAATATCCAACAGGAAGCTTTTGCCCAGTCCATTGTCCCCGGTGAGCAGGTTCAATCTTTTCCCAAACTCCAATTCCATGTTGCACGCTGGGCCTACATTGTTCATTTTCAAATTTTTAATCATATTGTTATCTCCTTTGCCTTCTGTGCAGCAAGTTTTTCAGACAGGCTCAGGTGATGGTCATTGATGCGGTCACCTTTGAACATGTGATACCATGGTGCTGATTCCACATCTTTACCTCTATCCTTATTCCAGTTTATATTGGGTTTGTCACGCAATACGCCAGCGCCTTTTTTGCCAATATCAGGCACAGACATAAATGGGCGGATGTTTAAGCGAACTCCATCGTTTATGTCTGGGTTCCAGCCAATAGGTTGCTTCTCAATAGGCTTCCAGCGAACGAAAATGTCATAAGGTGCTTCACCTTCAAGGATAAGTTCTAACTTCTTTTTAAGGCTTTGTGCTGCCGCAAGTTTCTCCTGAGCGCCATCTATGCCATTAACTATGTCTTGTTTTTGGCGGTTGATCCAGTCTCCAAGGTAGGTGTATATCAATGTTTCCATTAGCTTGGAATCAAGCTTATGGTAATTAAGCAGAACAGCAAAACCATCACGCAGTCCATCCCAGATATGCCAGATGAAAGGGCGATGTTGGAAGAGTTTACAATGTTGGATAAAAAATTTATCACGCAACCATGTTTCTAAGCTCTTGCCTGCATGATCAGATTGCTTTAAAAGTTGGGATAGAGTATCGTTTGTCCATTCGCTACCATACGAAGCAGCAAGCAAATTGAGTAAACGTTCAGCAGCAGCCGCTTCACCAAGTAATGGTGGAATGCAAACAATGCCATCCTCATTAGCATAGGGCAGTAGAGCTTCACAACGGTTCACCCATTCTCGCTGCTCATCGGAGAGTTCCATTTTTGAATCAAACTCTGTAGGCCAACGATAGCCGAGTAGTCGAGCAACAGCGACTTGCAGTACGGTTTCATTAGTTCGCAGTGTTCCGTAGGCAGTCCATTTTTTTTCTTCAGCCCAGATAACTGACCCACAAGGGTGACCGTGAAAAATCCATTGGGTAGGGTCGTCGGTATAGGGTTTGGGCAGGCCGTTGGGGTATTTTTCTTTAGAGATTTTTTTCCAGTGGTCAATATCAAAAGGGACTTTGACCAGAGTTTTGTTCGTAACTTTTAGTGCGGCGTCAATCTTTCTAACAAATTCGCTGTAATCTTGATTTGTTATGAAGCAAAAAAGAATTGCACGGTTGATATGATTATAGGGTACTATAGCCGCTGCGTTCTCATCAAACATATCGCCTTCATAAAGGGTCGCTGGAAGACTACCCATTTGAGTAACAGTAATTCCTTTTTTTCCCCACGCTTGCCGACCTTTTATGTAACAAGATGGTTCTGAAACCATGGCACCGGCACCAGATTCCCACAACAAAACCTGTGATCTGCCATCAAAAAATCGGCTCTCTTTAATTGAGCCTTGGTATGGAACCCATCCGTTTCCGATGTGACTCGATTCCCAAAAAAGATGAATAAACCTTGACATATCTCCAGATGAAAACCCTTTGAAACCATCGGCAAACTTAAGTAGTAGTGTCGCTTCTTCAAGTATATCAATGGCTACCCTTGCATCTGGATTTTCCAACTGCTTCGCCTGCTCCACACTCTTAATTTCACCGCTAATAAGCTGATTAGCTTTTTCAGCGACAGTACGAAGTTTGGAGATATCCACGCCTCGGATAATTCCGTTAGGCATCATTTCTCCAAACATCTCGTTACGGTTAACAGTTTGATTACCCCTGCTCATAGTAATAAGTTGCACATTGAAGTCCCACATAGGAGTTTGAAATGCTTTAGGCCCTAACCGAGCAATAAGATGCCATGTATCTTTTTTCAAAAGCTTCTCGCGAAATTTCTTGTAGCTGGTTAGAAATAACCAGTTCTGAGGCATAACCATGCTGCAGGTTCCACATTCCAAACACAATTCAAGACAACGGTCAAGAAAAACTGTGGCTAAGTCGTTCTTAGCTTCTGGATGATGTTTCTCGCAAAAATTAGATAGCCGTTCGTCCTGCTTGCCTCTTGCCAAGTAAGGCACGTTGGTAATAACCAAATTATATCTACCCGCAAGCAATTTTGCCGTTTTTGCCAATCCATGTGCAATAACACCTGCTTCGTATTGCTCATCATTGGTTCCATGAGAAAGAGCTTCTTCAAGCATCGGTTCCAAGGTTTTCCAGTCAATCAATTTGGCGGCATTACCTTTAGTTGGGTTTAACAAGCTGCCCAAAACTGGTGCATCCTTGAATTCCTCATACATCCAGTCCATAGCAATGCGCAGATTATGTTTATCTAATGCAAGTTGTTTCCATTCATCTTTTGCAACACTCACGGGAAGACCTGAACAGGCGATATTCAATTCTGGTAATGTCCGATACCCTCCAGCGTTAGGATAACGCCATGCAGTGAGTGCCAAAGCAAAGGCAGCAAGTTCTACACAACGCTTATCTATCTCTAATCCATGAATGTTCTCTAACAAAACCACATCAACCGCATCATTAGCAGACAGGCTTTCCAGCTTCATACGAATAGGCACCAACATAAGAAACGCTGCTACGAGAAAATGTCCCGAACCGCAACATGGATCAAGAACTTTAAAGTCACGCAAAGAGTCAGGCCAGCCGTCAAATGTTCCTGCAGCAGGAGTCCAGCATCCGGTTTCATTCTTAATAAAACGAAGATACTCCAGAGGAACACCATCCAGTGATGCTTTATTTCTAAGTTCTTCTTCTGAGGAAGCGGTTTTAAAGCCTTTTTCGCTAAGGATTTTTCCAGCCCACCATGCCCCAAGAGAGTTATCCAGAAGGAAACTTACCATATATGGTTCAGTGAAAAGCTGAGTGACGGCAGGAAGTTCCCGTGCACCAATTTTAACTTCTGAAGCATTGACCTCATCTTTACGTTTAGCCTGCCAGAACTGATAAACCCATCCAAGCGAATCTGACGCTAAAAAAACATCAGATTCAAGACCTGCCAGTAATCTTTCTAATTTTTGTTGATGCTCTGGTGGGAGGTTGAGTTCAAATGATGGCGAATTTGGGCGAAAAATTTGAGGAAGCATTCGAGCAGCATAGCGAGCAGCAAGTTCCCAACCATTTTTTGCACCTTCATCTGCTGCCATGTCTTCACACTCTTCTATAGTCACAGCCACCGGGTCATCTGGATCAGGATACATAAGCAGATTATTTTCAGCAAGAAAACGGGCAAACAACATTCTGTGCCAGTGCTCATAAGCAACCTCTTCGATCAGCAGATAGATATCCTGTGTTTCGGTTTTAGAATCGCGCAGATCTCCTAGCTGACGTCCATGTGCTCGCAGTCTGCGTCGAAGATTCCGTTCATCTTCGCTTAAATAGTTGAAAGGCTTAGCTTCACCAACGCCAAGCTGCTGTAATACTGCACGCGCTCCATCTTCTGCAATATCACGAGCATCTTTGATGGTTCGCTCAAGTTTATTTCTTAAGGTTTTATCTAAAGGCAACATCTCTTTATCCTCTTATCAATATAGCATTATTGGACCGTTTTTAAGTTTATCGATTAATATTAGACGGACATTGGAAAGCCAGTCATCTATATCTGCTTCGGTTTTAAGTGTTTGTGAAGGGAGAGATACTTCCTGAACCTCAGGCTCCATCATTTTTGCCGCACCCAAAATAAGTTGATCAAATCGGGAAGGCAAGGCAGCAACACGGTCTTTAAATGTAGCTAGGGATATCGTATCTAAGGTATTCAATATATCATCAGTAGATTCAACATTTATATCAGGTTTTGATGCTTCGATTAATTGTTGGTTATAGCGAAGTTGGGATTGTTGTTCATGGTCAAGCTTAACCCAATTTTCATCACCTTCAAGTCTTTTCTGTCCCATATCCCAATTGTTTTCAAATGCAGTTTTGAGGTTGTTTATTTCTTCACGCAATAATTGGGTCAGATTACTTACCAATGGTGCAATAAGGTCTGTTTCTTCAATAAGGAGCCTTTCTCGTTCAATATGTGAAATTTGATTGATAATTACTTCAGCATCTTTTATATTGCCTGCATGGTTTGATAGGCGCTTGAGTTTATTCCATGATGGCAAACGCTTTTCGATGAGTAAAGCTAAATTACGCCAGATATCAATCGACTGTGATAATTCTTCTCTACGATTATAGATAGAAAGAAGCTGTTCATTTCCAGCAGTGAGTCTTATCTCATCAAGAAAAGATGTGTCAGGGCGCAATGGTTTAGGAGCCTCTCCGCCAGCAGAGTCTGCAAGTTGCTGCATTTTTTGCAGGAATGACGGAACAGCCATAAGTTCCTCACCTTGCTTAGTCTGAATCTCCATTTTTTGAATTAATTTGCGAATTTGAATTCGATGGGGTGTAGTTACGTAAGCTGACTCAATCTTGAAAAGTATCTTTCCAATATTTCTACGTTCTACATCTTTAGGATCAATTACCTTGCCTTGTTCATTATGAGCTCGCACAAGATTGGCAATGAGTAAAACCTGCAAGCCACCATCAATTGCATCTCGAGACCAGCCAAAAGGAGTATCTTCAAAATATGAACGAATGTCACCCCCTTTTTTCCCACCTGCAATAATTCCGAGAATTGATTTACATACAACGTTTTTGGCTGGTTCGCCTTCATCCCCAACAGCTTTTAAAGCATCAGGAGAGCCCTGTTTTCCCTTGGCATATACCTTATCCCATCCGCTATGATCAGCCATATGAAATTGCGGATAAAGACGCTTAAGAGAATTCTCAGAGGCTTCTGAAACCATTTCCTGAAGATTATTTCCAATAATTTCGTTACCACCTCCTTGAAATACTCGGGAACCAGAAAAGGACTCATCAAGTAGTTCTTTGATTTTAGCTTCAGCAGTTTGCTTTGTTGTCTCCATTGCACTGCGGGCTTCAATCCCTTCAGGTGTATTTGGAAAACCTCGCTTATCTAATGTTGCTGTGGCTGCCTTGAAATCGATTAAATAATGACGAAGGTCATCAGCAGAACGTTTAGGAATAAAAACAAAAATTGTAGGGGATTGGTTGCCTGCTTGCATTGAGTCAACTCGCACTGAGTTTTCATCTATGCTCCAACCATCCCGAATCCAAACATAAATCTTCTTGCTGCTATCAGATGGCAGTGCAGCATCGAATATTGGATGCAGATTTCGGATAACTCTGGAATCACCTTGCGTCAAAGATAGTTTTTTTACAAGTCCGGCAAATTGACGTCGGATGCGATCATCACGTTCAGATTCAATCCTATGAGATTCATTACCAAGTGTGTTGCGCTGGTTAAGAAATTCATCATTCCATGCTGAACTTTCTTCTGTCTGAATCCGATATTCGTCACCGACTTTCATAAGGAGTTCACACTTATCAAGCAATGCTGGGAGCTTACTACGGAGAAAACTACTCCCTTTTGACAGATTTGTGACCATTAAATCTGCTATAGTATCAATATTTGCTTTGATACCTATTTCGTTATTACTTCCTGCAAGTTTATTTATTAAAAATACCAATCCCGAAGCACGAGCTATGAGTTTATCTTCTTCCGAGCCTTTGATCCAACACATTGTTTTTTCATGAACTTTACGCGGCAAAATTCTTGATTGAAGCAATTTATCTCCAGAATCAAAATAAAGATAATCGGCAGGAATTACAGAACCTATTTCATCATCAAGGTTAGTCTGGATTACCTTATGAATCATGCTGAGCTGGTTACGCAACTGACTGTCTGTTCCAGTCTGATCGAGAACTCTCAATGTATTTTCCCAAAAACGGCGACGGACAGGCAACATTGGGTAATCCTGAGCAAATAATTGAATATCGTATTGTTGATGTCCAATATTGGTATTTCCTAAATGACGTGAAATTTCACCAAGATTGGTCTGCATGATCTCTTCAATAAGAGGGATTGACTCAGGTTTTTTACCAAGAATAACTTTCCTGATAACAGCGTTCACATCTGAATCAGACAATTCAACGCGGATAGTAAAACGACCTTCTAGTTTTTTTAGATTAGATGTCCCTGTTACAGCGGTTTGTCCAGTTCCTATAAAAAGAAGCTTACCTCCAAAATTTTTGCTGCAGGCTTCTACTACCTCCTGCACATCATTTGAGCGCTGGCTGTCTTCCCCAATGTACTGTTGCACCTCATCTAATACAATAAGAGTCAAAGGAAACTTCCCATCTTTGGCTAAAGCTTGCCGTATGGATTTCAACATTTCATCAATACTAATGTCCTGAACATAAGGATAAAGATTGTTAAGTGTCTCAACGCACGAATTTGATGAAGAGAATAATTTTGGTTTTGTTAAAATCAATGCATTATGCAGACCTTCTGCTACATAAAAATTATCTAATTCTTCTTGCCAATCAAACCCATTGCTCTCAACTTGATATTTTATGGAATCAAAAATTCCTTCACTCTTAAGCCACATAACAAAACGGGCAACAGGATATTGTTGAGGCAAACCTGCTGATTTAAATAGGATGCGGAGTAAAGCAAGCCTTACGCTACCACTAGCACCAGAACCCAACGTCCCAGAGGCGGCATGGAGTCCTCCATATCTTTTTGCTTGAGTACTCAGCTCCCTTAAATGATCTGTAATATTTTTAGGTAAGTTGGCGATTCCTCGAGCTGTAACTCCATCTTCAAATTTAGAATCAGACCATAACGCTCTAAGCATTTTAACAAGATGGGATTTGCCGGAACCATAGAAACCGCTAACCCATACTGCAGGTTGTTGCGCTTGATCAATATTCTTCAAATACATTTCAAGAATATGATCCAACCCTTTTTCATATTGACCATCACAAACGAAAGTCGCAAGCTCATATCTCAATACTTCTAAAGCCTTTGATGTCATATCGTCATTGACACTGGCAACACCTTCATTGGCGAGTTTTCTGGTTGATGGATCTATTTGATAAATTTCTCTATTATTCATGTTAAAATCCTAAATTAAAATTCTTTATCTGCAGTGATCGGTATAGCCAGATAATTCCAACCGTCATACCCATCTAATAAGCGATAGTTATTATTTTCATAGCTGCCAGGGAAAAAAATAAGTAGACGACCTTTTACCAATGGAGCTAGCTTATCCACAACATCTTTTACTTTTAGAAATCCGAATAATGAAGCGACTCCTTTAATTGCAACAACCGAATTTTCGGTTACATTTAGGTTTTCCAGGAATTTTTTAAACTCTTGAACCAAGTACTCAAGGTATTTATGAAGAAGTGTGGTAAGTAGATGAGGTTTTTGGAAATAGCTTTTTGCATAGCGCTGGCTTGACAGCCAGTCGGCGAATGTATCTGTCAAATCATAAAGTGCCCATTCATGGTTGGCTTGCCTTGTAACAATTTCAAATTCATCTATTTTAGCACATAATCGTAACTCTTCATTTTCAGTATAAACACAAAAGATAACTCGTTGAGCTGCAGCAGCATCATTTCGCCATGGAATAGAGATGAATTTGCTATATGAGTCTATCAATCGTCTAACTTTGCTCACGAATCCAATCCATTTCTTCCCGAGTTAATAAGTTTGGAAAAAGTACCTCAATAATAGTGCCAACTCGTTTAAAAACAATCCATCGTTTTCGAGAAGCTTCTTCAGCCAGTTCTATAGCTCTTTCAATAGTGCAGTCTAATGCTTTTGTATATTGGGTAGTGAAAAGTGCTTCACCACGGTGACCTGTCAAGTAACTTAAAAAGAGTGCATATGAAACTGCGCCGGCTGTAGGTCGTGCTTTAGAGCGAATTTTTTTCGCACGCCCAATAAGATGGCCTGATTTTGTCCATGTCGAATTAATGTTTTGTGCTATTGACTTAAGAGTTGCCTTGCTGAAACGGCCAGGGTTGATTTTATCTATATGCTTTTCAAGTGCTTCACGACTGACAGCCTGGCCTTCTGCAAAAGAAAAAATGAATGGTACGCTTAATCTAAAAATATTATCTCTAGCAATAGTGCAAAGTAATGATAATAAAGGGGGACTATCAGAATCTCTACTCCAAAAACATAAAAGAGCTCTAAAAATTGTTACATTAGGATCTAAAGAATATAAATCAGCAAGATGTCTAGCTGTGAGTGAACGTGTCTTCCCCGATCTCTTCCCTAAGCAGTTGTCATATTCAATGGCTCTAAAGTATTCCTTTTTGATTGCATTAGAGTTGTTTACATATGACAATAGAGATGATAATTCTTCCAGCATCATCGTCCTAGAAGAATGTGCACCACCTCTTTCAAAACTGAAACCGAATTTGGTGATGTTATCATTTTTCATTTATATCACCACGATTAGTATCGCTTTTTCTAACCCATGCATCAACCTCATCTCTTTTGAACTTCCAAAGACGTCCTATTTTATGAGCAGGGATACCTTTATCATTTACCCATTTATAAATTGTATCCCTTTTCACTCCGAGGTATGCACCAATTTCATCCACAGATAACCATCTGTCTTCCATTTTAAATTCCATTTTTTGTAAAAT
>PDZT01000402.1 GCA_002753105.1 Deltaproteobacteria bacterium YD0425bin50
TGAGTGTAACCTTTTTTAATTTTGATGTTAGGATTTAGGATTATGCAGCTTTTTTTGTTTGTTCACTTTCGTAATAATCATCACATACATTCACTGATTTCAATATATCTTTATAAAGTCTTTCCCTTTCGAATTGTATATGAGCCTGCCAGTATACATCCCAGTCACCGCTAGTGTAAATTGACCTCAGCAGAAGCACCGATTCCGCTCCTGTGATTGACCATCTACGCCCACTTCCTTCCATTCTTTCCTTCACCGTATGCCCACACGTCGATTCCACAACACCTGTGCCAATCGGATAACCCGCCTTTAGGTATTCATCATATTTCATCCACTCACGATGATTCTCAAAATACTGAACCGCCGTCATCAGTGCTTTCTGTTGATTCGCTTTTAAATCCTGCCTTTTCAATATCTGCTGAATTTCTTCAATTACCCGTTCAATATGCCCGTGAAGTATTGACAATAGCTGATTATATACCCATTTTTTTGCTTCTTCTGTATTCTCTCCACAAAGAGCGTTACCTGCATCCCATAAATATTCCGTCACATGGATAATATCCAGTATTCCCACAAAATCTATCCCGCATAACACCTTTATTATCAATGTCCATAATGCACGCGATCCATCCATCAACACCACCCATGGACGATTATTATCATGATTTCTTTTTCTGCCGTCCTCTACTATTTCCTCCACAACAGACTGCTTTGTTTTTTCCAGACTCGCCATCCTCCGAATATTTTTCGCTTTTGGATGATCATTACTTTCCCTTCCTGATTTCTTTAATTCTTCTTTTCTCTCTCTCGACTTCTCCGGATAAATCAGATTCTCTGCTACTTCTTCCGCAGTCCGATCTTTCCTGTCCACCGTATAACTGATACCAACCATCGCTTCTTTTTTCTTCTGATGTTTCTCACCTTTTCCCAGACGGCCTATCAATTTTGCCGCTTCTTTTTTAATCATCGGCACACCTTTCCCATCAAATTGCATTACCTGTATTTCGCCTTCACTTTTCGCTTCAGGTATACTCTTCACCTCATAAAATTTGTCGTAATCTGTACTCGTTTCCTGATTTATTACCTCAAACCGACTTACACTCACTTCTAATCCCAATAGTCGGTTCAAACTTACTTCCGATTCTTTATATGTCTCCCTAATACTCATTATATCCATCCATTCCTGTAAAAGATACGAATAACACCGTTCTGGCAAATCTACCTGAGCATCCAATGGCATTACACCATCATATCCTTCACTTCTATAACAGGTTCTTGGCACTTTGACTTTACCAAACACTGAAAAATAGTCGCACCCGTAAAGACCAGCAGCACGACTCAATGAAACGCCGTTGATTTCAAGTGAAGGTCCAACATCACCTGTACCCTTCTGAGCAAAATAACATTTCAACGCAGCCTGTCCAATCAGCATTAGTCTTGAAAAAATCGACTTTTCCATATCATATGCTTTGAATTCCTCAGTATTCTCAGTTACAAATTTAAAAAGTTCTTTGACTTCAAATTCACCTTCAAGTATACTTTGTTCTTTTGATAGTGCTTTCATTTTTTCCTCCTGTTGAATATTCGTCTTTTTCTAAATATCTTTGCATAGTTCAAAGGAGAGTTCAAATAAATTTTCCATTTTCCTATGATTTGATCAAATATTATCAATAAGTTATCGTTAATTAAAAAAGGTTACACTCAAAAGATATGGTATAGTATTTTGAATCCCTTCCGAAATATTTTTCAGATTCTCCAATGATACTTAAAGCATTCTCAGTCAAGCAATTCGGACAAAACAGGTTCTCTCCCATTTTATTATTTCCAGTTTCTCTTTCAATTTTCACAGATTTAAAAAAAGTTTAATCTTCATATTTATAAGCAGGTGAGGTACTTGCAAAATTAAAATTTAGGTACAATATATTGAAAAGTAACCTTAAAAATATTCAATATGTTGTATAAAAAAGCTAATTTTGCAAGAGGCTCAGGTAAGTATATTTGATGCATCTTCAATCTTTACAAGTCCTATAGTTAGCATCACCGCATAACGAGAAAATATTTAGGTTATCATGTTAGACCACTATTTTATTTTTTATCAGAATTAAAAGTTGAAATCAATTAAAGAATAGCATATTTGCATATTTAAACTACCATAACCGTAATTCTTGACTTGACATGGATTAACAGGGAAAGAAGCGTTAGAAAAATTGAATTCTATAAAACTGTTAATAAGTTAAGTTATTATAAATAAGAGCATTATTTCGATTCCTCAAACACTAAGGCAATGCTAACTGGTTGAAAAGTGGAAATATGGTTAAATCCAATAAACATAACGATCAATTGATAGGTTATATTAATGCACTAGGTATTAATATATCTGAACGTCATACCTTTATTGCCTTTCCAGATGAAAAATATATCAAGATAGTCATTTTAAGCTATAAACAGCGAATCAAGCCAAATGATACTTTTCAGATTGGGAAAAGGATATTCGATATTCAGCAATTTTTTGAAGCCAACTCACAAAAAAAAAGTACTCTATCTGTTCTATCGGTTCCTGATTATCTGACGCTGAAACAGATATCCCAAATCATTGAATACTGCCAAATAATTGGCCTCACCTTTTCGCAAGTGATATCTGATTTAAGTGCAGCTTCCTTATATTCTTTATATCTTATTAAGAATGATGATAAAACTAAAGAAAACCTTGTAATATGTTTTAAAAAAATCGATGAACTGCTTTCCATTGGATTTTCTATTGAAGATAGCAACGTATGCGATGTTCTATCTCACCATAATTATCAATCACCTCAACATGTTATTGATTTTTTTGTTAATCAACAAGACAATAAGCAAGATACTCATTCTATCTGGTCATTTCCTAGTAAAGATAGATTGAGATTATTACATAAAGTTATTTCCTTTGGTGAACATAATAATAAAAAATTTTATCAAACCGTTCTTTTTCCAGTATTAAGTCAGATAGCTGATAAAGAGCAAATCCAATTCGTTCATGATCCGTATTATCCGGCTTTAGGCTCTTTGATTCAATCGGCTGTCTTAGTTGGATCAATACGCGACATCCTTCTTTTGAATATTCATCCCTGCAGTTATGGTATATCGATTACAGATGAACAAGAGATTTTTTATTGCCAGAATTGCTGGAAGCAAGTTGATGACTCTTCTCAAAAAAAGTGTCTTACCTGCAATCAGAACCTTGTTCGTGAAATCATGCCGATCATAGGTAAGGCAGCAGATAAGTTCAAAATCTATCATATCCTTCAGGGCAATGTCAATATCCCTACATTAAAGAGGACATACCTCTATCTTGATAAAGATTGCTCTGCCTATATCGACATTCATGCCATAGAAAATGACAGTAAAAGTTATCCGCTTAAAAAGGTTAGATTTTCTAACTCACTGTATAATGAAGGATTTTGTTTAATCACGATTGACATCGATGCAAATCAAAAGACCATCTGTGCGCTTGAGTTATTGCCTCAACATGATAAAATTGAAACGGTTCTTTTCCCTTGTATTTCACTTGAAGAGAAAAAAGAAAGTCTTCTTAAGAGGATCAAATCAAATCCTAACACTCCAAAGATAAAGACTAAATACATTAAACACGATCTTCGGGATTTTCATGCTAACTCTACATCCCCCATTTTATCTGAAGAAGAAATCGATTCTATTTTAGAGGGTTTGCTATAGCTATTTTTATTTAATTTGTTTACGTGCCGTCTGTCCTTAAGAGGATCAAGCTTAATCCTAACACTCCAAAACTACTATGCAACATCTCAGGCTCTTTGCTCTTTGTTCGGACGCTTGTAATAATGTTCAAATTGG
>PDZT01000061.1 GCA_002753105.1 Deltaproteobacteria bacterium YD0425bin50
GGTTGGGTCTAATTATCAAATGTTTGGCTAAAAGGAATGTGAGTAGCTTCATCTATCATAGAAAACCACATTTCAAAAGAATACTTCAATTCAGGAATACTTTCCCGTTTCACATGAACGCCCATGTCACGAAATCGATTTGCTACCTGAATTTGGACATCCTGTAATTCTTTGGAAACGGTTATCCGCGAATTATCTTGAATATCTATAATAGAAAGTTCAGAGATGTTGATGGAATTGGGGTCGCCAAGAGGGATATTTTTACATGCCCCATCCATTGAATCAGGCCCTGATAATAGGGTTAATAATGGGAATAAATCTTCGCTATGTCTAGCTAATGGCCCAGTACTTACATAAACAGAAATCGAATCAGATACATTTGGAAATTGCCCGGTATTTGGAATTAAGCCGCTTGTAGATTTATGACCAAAAACACCATTAAAAAAAGCAGGCATTCGAATTGATCCACCGATATCTGAACCCAACCCAAATGGTGAAGCTCCGGAACCAATAATCGCGCCCTCCCCTCCAGAACTCCCACCACTCGTTCGTTTTGAATCATATGCATTATTGGTTTTTCCATAGACATGGTTAAATGATTCCATCCACATGCCTAATTCCGAAAGATTCGTAACACCAAGTGGGATGACTCCAGCATTGCGCAATCTTGATACAGCAGTAGCATCTTCATCAGATATGATCCCTTTACGTGCCACAAGCCCACCTGTATTTGGCATACCTATTAATTTAAAACTTTCTTTAATGGTACAGGGTACACCGTGAAACACAGGGCAATTTTCAGCCCCGTAGGATTTTAAAAACCCATCTGCACGTTTTGCATCTTCAATCGCTTGATCAAAACGGGTTTGAACAACAGCATTAATGTGTTTGTTCACTTTTTGAAGATGCGCAATGTGGGTTTGTACGATTTCCAGTGAACTCACTTCTTTGTTTCGAATAAGTTTCGCCAGAGACATTCCAGACATTAATAGTAATGGGTTCATATAATTATATGACTTTTCTTTTATATATTATTAAGGAAGAATACGAAGTAATAACTGTATGGGTTGATAAAACATCTTAGAATGTTTCGTCAAGAATATTATTTTTTGGCTCATGTCGGCTTCAATTTTGAAATACCTAAATATAAATATAAAATTCATGTCCCTATTGTATTCAAAAAAAAAATTTGATACTTACCTTTACCTAATAATAGATAATATAGCTACAATTGTGAATTTACTTATAGGAAGGAATAGTTTCATATGACAAATAGAATTCAATTTGGCAAAAGCGTAATTTTTTTTAGTAATATATGTATTTTTACTGCAATTATTTTTGGAGGAATCGGGCTATTTGTTCTTGCAGATACAGTCATGGCTGAGGAAAATATCCCACAGCAAGCAGAAGATGGTACAATTGAATTAAACGCTGTCATGGCAGATATTCATAACCCCGTTGATGGTATAAACGCGAAACTAGAAACCTATGACGGAAAACCTAATATTGGGTATTGGGCAGATGCACGGACATGGATTGAATGGAAAGTGTTCATTGATACTCCGGGTCAGTTTGATGTGATAGCTGAACTCGCTGTCAATGAGCCAACGAGCAGTTTTGAAGTTGTAATCGATGATCAGATACAAACAGTTTCGGTCTCATCTACAGAGAGTTACTCGCACTTTTCCAAAGTAACTTTGCCACAAATCAATATTGATCAACCGGGTGAGCATAGCCTTCAGATCAGGCCCATTATGTCTAAATGGAACCCCATTAATTTACGTTCGATAACCTTAATACCGATCAAACACGCTTTGAATCAAGAAACCATACTCGAATGGGTAACTCAAAAGTGTCATCCTATATACACATTTTCCTGTGTTGATTCCGCGTTATATGCTTCTGGGGATAAGTTGCATTTAGAGATAGCCATTTCTAAATCATCCTATTTATCAGATAGAAATTCATTTTCTGGTGATTTATATGTTCTGATATCACTTCAAGATGCTTTCTTTTTTTTCAATGATCAAGGACAGTTTTTACCTTTTAATCCATTTTCAGATACCATCAGTTCAGTATTCAAATATAAAACTTTTGAGAATGAACCGGTTGGGAATATAGCTCTATTGGAATATTATTTTCCTGAAATCATCAATCCATTGTCGCTAACCTTTTATGCTGTTCTTGTAAAACCAGATGAACACTTAACATCTGAAACCATGACTTCTAATCTTTCGATTCATTCCATTAATATTACAAAGGGAATTAATCATGAAAAACTGCAACATGAGATATCTAAATTGCATATTCAGCCATCAGACAAAGCATTACAAAATATCATGAATTATAGGATGATGAGTCTATCAGATAGCATAAAACAAGGTTTTTCCCTTATTTTAGAAGAAGAAAATGAGGCAATTTTATTACAACAGCAGAATATGATTCGTAGTATTCAAATTGATGGTCAATTATCCGATTGGGAAAATTCAGGTTGTATTTATGAGGACAATCAAAATGATACGACGCCACTGAATTCAAGTTTGCCCATAGAGGTTTATGAACCATCCGATGATCTGAAAAGATATGGGTTTATACATGGGAATGACTTTATGTATTGTATGGTAGAACCTGTTACCATGCCTTCTGAAGGAACTGAATATCATTATCGAATCAACCTGCTTACCCCGGATAACAAACTCGCTTATGCAATTGTATGGACAAGTTTTAGAGATGTGGTTCAGGAATGGGATACTGACAGTGGGACGTTTATCAAATACATCACTACAGATGACGCAGTATTTGCAAAAAAAGATGTATTTGAAGCCAAAATTCCAGCAGAAATACTCTATAATTTACCTCAATATTATCATATCGAAGCAGTTGTTTGGCATGAATATAAAAATAGCTTAGACGTCAATTGGAATCCAAATTTAGAAACATCTATAGAGACTCAATATGGATATAAATATTGTCTTGATGTTTTTTGCCAATATGCAGAAAAAATGAATTTGGTACCAGATGATCCATTTCCCATTGTGCAAGCCATTACCGAAGGCTATATTTACAAAATTGCAGAAGATGACATTCGACCAGTGATTATTAATGATGGTTTGGAAATGATCAAACAGGCTGAACAATCCATGTCCTATTCATTTGCTGGTCAAAAACCCTTAAAAGAACTTCCTATTGAAGCGTTGCTTTCATGGGCTGACCGTTCCATGATGTTTGGCGGATATCGATATGCAGGCCTATCTGTTTTAAAATCAGGGCAATTAAATAAGGATGCCTATGAATTTTTGGTGCTGCATCCATCAGACTTGGTTACCTGTCGAACCATGATGGATACCCATGGCTTAATTGATACGCAAAGTCTCAGTAATACCATGTTTAATATTGAAGACTGGCTTTGGCAAAAAAACAAATATCGAAGATATTATATTCAAACCATTATCGAATTGTATGAATCTAATCCTGAGTATTGGGAGGTCGTATATCAGGAGTCACTTGAAGAACATGAAACAGGTGATGTGAATATTGCTACAGTGAATGGAGTAGATATAAACAAAGGCAGTATTTTTAGCGCATCATTTGAAGTGAATTATCTTTTTCAGAATAGTTTTTTTTATGGCAATTGTGTGGATGTAACTGCAATTGCCCTTGCTTTTCATAAGGCTATTGGTATTCCATCCATCCATTTTATGTATGGTTTGATAGCCGATGATTATTATAAAGAAATTCATTCATTTCCGATGTACTATTCCTCGCAAGCAGATACATGGTTTAACTATCTAAATGGCGGTAATAATACAGGACTTGGGACTTATGACGTGCTATATCTGATAGACAGACCTCAGGTTGGGTCTAATTATCAAATGTTTAATAAAGAGCTACCTAAAGGAGATTCCCTAGTGATCACAACGAGAACGTATCCGGTTAGAGTATCGCAATCTCAATGGATTTCGATCAATGACGATGGTTATCCAATGAGTGAATTAAAAAAATACATGTTTAACTTCATCACCTCGAGCGATACTGAATTTACAAGTTTGGAGACACAATGATACTGATAGGCTTTTTCCTTTTATGTTATTTATCTATGAGCAAGATATGGAGAAAATTTTTATCGATGTCTTTTCCATACACGCTGTATTTCTGTTTTGCTTTTTTCCTCACCCTATTTTTCAGTACAGGGCCGTCTTATGGGGGAAATGAAAACCCATGGCGTATTCTTGTCCTCCAATCCTATCATGCTGATTTCGCATGGACAGAAGATATTATGAAGGGAGTCCATAAGGTTTTTGATGATCAGGAACAAAAGGTTGAATACTACATTGAATACATGGATACCAAGCGATTTCCCAAACAACTCAGTACTGATGACATAGCCTTTCTACAGGAACACTTAACTAAAAAATACCGTGACCTTCCGCCTCAGATAATTATCTCTGTGGATGACGACGCCCTTCATTTTCTCATGGATCGCCATGAGATCATTTTTCCCACTATTCCTGTCGTGTTCTGTGGTGTCAACAATCCTGTGGATGAAAATAAAATTGCAGGTTGTAAATTCATAACAGGAGTGATGGAGGTTTTGGACCGGAATCAAACCATTGACGCGGCTCTTAGCATCCACCCGAACGCAAAGAAATTGGCTGTCATCACTGATACCACAACCAATGGAATTGGTAACCGTAGTATTCTTAAAGAACTGGCCAAGTCCTATACAGGTCGCATTGAATTTGTCTTTCTGGATGAAGACGGAACCGGAATTACTTTAGACGTCCTGCGCACTCGCCTATCGAATCTCGACGATAATACCATCGTTTACTATGCGGATTTCTTCCGTGACAAAGACGGCTTTCTTGACCAGCAAATTGTCATGCCCCTACTCTCCCGAGAAAGCTCTCGTCCCATCTACTCACCTTACAGTTTTATCTTTGGTCTCGGTACCGTAGGCGGTAAACTCAACAGCGCTCTTTTCCAAGGAGAAGCTGCCGCACAAATAGCTCTTCGGATACTGCAGGGAACTGCACCGTCTCAGATACCTGTCATCAAGGAAAGTATCAATCGCTTCATGTTCGACCATCGTCAGATGGATCGCTGGGGAATCAGATCAAAAAATCTTCCCGCCGGTAGTATCCTAATGTACAAGCCTGTCAACTTTTTTGAAGAGTACCGGGAAATCGTCATCGGCACCATAATTGTTTTCATCATCCTTCTTTCAGTTATCGCCGCTCTCATTGTCAGCATCCACAGACGCAAACAGGCCGAAGCTCATCTACAAGTCAGCCTGAGTAAATATAAGGTTCTCTTTGAAACCTTTCCCATTGGAATTTCCATCACCGATGCAGAAGGTAAAATACTTGAGACCAACCGCATCTCGAAAGAATTATTAAGCATTCCACAATCGGAACAGACTAAACGTCAAATCGATGGTTCGGAATGGCAGATCATCCGCCCAGACGGAAGCCCTATGCCCGCTGAAGAATATGCCAGTGTTAAGGCTTTTAAAGAAGGACGGTTGGTGGAAAATGTTGAAATGGGAGTTGTTAAAAACAATGGAGATATCACATGGATTAACGTTACTGCAGCACCAATTCCCATGAAGGGATACGGTGTAGCCATTACTTATGGGGATATCACGGCTCGTAAACAGGCTGAGGAGCGTATTGATAAACTTGCATCCGTGGTTCAATATAGTGATGACATCATTGTGGTCAAAGATTTGAATTTACGTGTGGCGGCGACTAATATGGCGTTTGTTAAAGCCAGCGGACATCAATCTGTCGAAGATTTGATCGGAAAAACCGACGCGGAAATTTTGGGTATAGATCCAGAGGCCGAACCTGTGCGGACCTATATGGAGGATGATCGAAAAGCCCAAAGCCTTCCGCCGGGTGAATACATTTTGCGGGAAGAACCTGTCATCCAGCCGTCTGGTGAAGTTAGGTATGTTCTAACAAAGAAGTACCCGATTTTTAACGCTCAAGGAAAATTAATCGGCACCGGAAACATATCGCACGACATTACGGAGCGAAAAAAGAATGAGGAAGCGCTGCGGAAGAGCGAGGAAAGGCATCGTACTATTCTACAAACCGCTATGGATGGATTCTGGATGACGGATATGCAGGGACGTATTATGGAAGTCAACGAAACCTATTGCAAGATGAGTGGATACAGCAAGCAGGAATTACTGGCCAAGCCTATTTATGATTTGGAAGTCAAAGAAATGCCGGATGAAATAACCGGCCATATCCAAAAAATTCATTCGCAATTCATGGATCGTTTTGAGACTAAGCAACGCCGAAAAGATGGGAGCATTTTTGACATTGAAGTTAGCACTCAGTATCAACACATCGATGGCGGAAGGATTGTATCGTTTATGCGGGACATCACTGAACGGAAATGGGCGGAGGCAGAAAAGAATAAATTACAGATTCAGCTCGTCCAAGCCCAAAAAATGGAGTCCGTTGGACGCTTAGCCGGTGGTGTCGCCCATGATTTTAACAACATGCTCTCCATCATTTTAGGATATACGGAAATGGCTATGGATGATGTGAGCCATGATGATCTGCTTTTTGATAAACTTCATGAAATACGTAATGCTGCGCTTCGATCTGCAGAATTAACCCGGCAACTATTAGCTTTTGCACGTAAACAAACCATCATTCCCAGCGTGCTGAACCTGAACGAAATCGTAGAAGGTATGCTTAAGATGTTACGGCGGCTAATCGGAGAGGACATTGATCTTGTTTGGCATCCAACCACAGGACTGTGGAAGGTGAATATGGACCCATCACAGATCGACCAGATACTAGCCAATTTATGTGTCAACGCCAGAGATGCCATCAAGGGTGTCGGCAAGGTGATCATTGAGACCGAAAATTTTGTTTTTAATAAGGTTGACTGCACAGGTACCCTTGGTTTTAAGCCCGGAGACTATGTGCGGCTCTCGGTAAGCGACAATGGGCATGGCATGGAAAAAGAGACATTAGAACATGTATTTGAGCCTTTCTTCACAACCAAAGAAATCGGTAAAGGAACAGGTTTGGGCCTAGCCACCATCTATGGCATTGTTAAACAAAATAACGGGTTTATCAATGTATATAGCGAACCGGGGCAAGGCACGACATTTACGATCTATTTACCTCGGCATATAGAAACGAACGAACAGTTTGGTTTGGGCCTTGAATCTCA
Source organism: Deltaproteobacteria bacterium YD0425bin50 (assembly GCA_002753105.1). Classification (GTDB taxonomy): domain Bacteria; phylum Desulfobacterota; class Desulfobacteria; order Desulfobacterales; family YD0425bin50; genus YD0425bin50. Next base: position 7,198 of record PDZT01000061.1, read on the forward strand.
GGAAACAATACTTATTGGCTGTGAAACCATTTTGCTGGTGGAGGATGAGCCGTCGATTTTGAAAATGACTCAAACTATGCTGAAGACGCTTGGGTACACTGTACTTGCGGCTAACACCCCGGCCGAAGCCTTTCGTATAGCAAAAGATCACACCGGAGAAATTCATCTGCTGATGACGGATGTTGTTATGCCTGAAATGAATGGCTATGACTTATCCAAAAAATTGCTTTCTATCAATTCGCATCTCAAACAACTCTTTATGTCTGGCTATCCGTCAAATGTGATTGCTCATCATGGCATATTAGAAAAGAGGTTGAACTTCATCCAGAAGCCGTTTTCCAGAAAAGACTTGTCCGAAAAAGTTAGAATAGCTCTGGTTTAAAATTCTTTATGGGGTTGCTAATTATGTATTACTAAAAAAGGATGCAAAATAAATTGCGTTTGCAAAATGAGTTAATACTAATATAACTAATTGAAATATATAAATAAAATTCTATATAAAATAGGATATGCAATTTTTATTGCAGGGAATTAAATTATACATTATTCAATGTATGAATTTTAAAAAAAAACGGTAAATTCGTTTCTATTTCTGGATGCCGACTTTCGTCGGCATGACGATCGGACGATCCTGTGAATCGTCATACCGGCGAAAGCCGGTATCCAGAAAATCGGATGTGTATTTAGTGTTCTGTGTACTAAGTCAATATATATACAACAATGGAGTAGGCGCCCTTGTTCAGTGAATGGCAGCCATGAGAAAAAAATGATTTTTTATATGGCATATGAATTGCAATATCAATAATTCAAACAAATACAAAACGCAAATTAAGCAATAATAACAATAACAAAAACAAAAACACTTAACCAAGGAGAAAAACATGAAAAAAGGATTATTAAACGTAATTGTCATTTCAATGGTACTTGCCTTTGCTGCATCAGTAATGGCAATGGGAAGCAGTCAACCCTCAACTTATACCAAAACGAAATACCCCATTATGATGGTTCCGGGAGTTCTAGGGTTTGATAAAATGTTGGGCGTGATGGATTATTGGTATAAAATGCCAGATACATTAAAAAAAGATGGTGCGACAGTTCGATGTGCGGAATTATCACCTTTCAATGACAACACCATTCGCGGTGAGCAGCTTCTTGCTCAAGTTAAACAATATATAGCTGACACCGGTGCATCAAAAGTAAATATAATTAGCCACAGTCATGGAACCACGACATCCCGTTATGTAGTACACATGCGCCCAGACCTTGTTGCTTCATTAACAACCATTGCAGGTCCTCATGGCGGAACCCCAGTAGCAGATTTCGGTGCTGAATTACCCGGTTTCTTACAGGACGCTCTTTTTGCAGCGATTGATCTTGTCGGCGGAATTACCAATTTCTTGTCAGGTATGGACTATGCGAATGATACCGAAGCGCTGATGGAATTCTTCTCACACGCAAGTATTGTACAATTTAATATTGATTATCCAAGTGCAGGTGTTCCTACTACTACTTGTGGCAATGGCGCTGCTTCCGAGATCATTAATGGTAACAAAATCTATTATTACTCATGGACAGGTTCAAAACCCTTAACCAACGTATTCGATCCTCTTGATGCATTATTTACCGCATTAGGTGCAATTAACACATTTTATGGAAATGAAGCTGCAAGTGATGGTTTTATTCCAAAATGCAGTGCACATTTCGGTACAGTACTTCGAGATGATTATCCTTGGAATCATGGTGATGAAATTAACCATACCTTAGGTGTCCTTGGGTTAATGGCTCCAGACCCAGTAGAAGTAGTCAGACAACATGCTAACCGTCTAAAGAATGCTGGTATATAAAACACCATTCACAAAATACCATCCTTAATAAAAAGCCCCTTGCACAAAGGGGCTTTTTTGTTTTATATCATAATCCTTCCGAAAACATACATAACCTATACTTAAGGGATATCGCATCATGAACAAAAAAACGTTTATCATTTCAATCATCGGCATTGTGTTTGTTGTATTCGTATTGATGGTGGTATTCAATCAACGAGCACGATTACAGCAACCTACAGAAATGGCTCCACATCAAACTACAAATACGAAAACAAACACACACAAATCAGAACCTGTAGAAAAAAACATAGCTACGCAACTCCATGAAAAAAATTCTGAAGAATCAAAACAAGAATACGAATCCGCATATGGACCTTTACCTCGTTCCATGCAAGGTACACAAGTTGATGGAAAACTCATGGTAGATAACAATGGGAATCTCATTATTGATAGAAGCATACTAGAATTATTTGAGTATTTTTTGGCAGCTCAAGGTGAGGAATCCCTAGAGATTATTTTGGGACGTATTGAAGAATATATCAAAAAACAGCTTTCAGATCCAGCAAGACAAAAGGCATTGGATATTTTAGATGGATACATGAAATATAAACAACGCGCGGCCGATCTTGAAAAAGATGGTATATTGGCCGAATATGGTGATGTTCCAGTCAATTTAAGAGACCTTCCTTTGTTAAAAAAAGTACTTGAACAACGAATGGCATTACGGAGAGAACATTTATCTAAAGATGTTGTTGATGCTTTTTTTGGATTGGATGAAAAATATGACATGTTTACGCTTGGACGCATGGAAATCCTTCAAAATGAATCGTTGAGTGAATCAGAAAAAAATGTTCGCATTGAAGCTCTGCAAAAAGAATTGCTTCCTCAGGAATTAATTGAGATGCGAAAAGAAGCACTTGCTTATAATGACGTTCATAAACAGGTAGATGACATGAAATCCAAAGGTGCTAGCCCCGAAGAAGTTTTTGAAGTCCGTGAGAAAGCTTTTGGAAAAGAAGCAGCAGAACGACTCGCCAATTTAGATAAAGAAACAGGAGAATGGAACCAGAGAATGAACCAGTATAAAAAACAAAGAGATACAATAAAAAATGCGGGTAATTTAGATGATACCATGAAAAAAAATGAGATTGAAAACTTACGAAAAAATCTATTTAATGAATCAGAATTACGAAGAGTTAAGGCACTTGATAAATTAGATGGAGTATTTTAGTTAGACAGGTAACCTCACTCTAAAGGTCGTTCCTGAAGAGTCGGTCTGAATAACCTCAATATCACCATGATGATCCTTGATAATACCAAAAGATATGGAAAGTCCTAAACCAGTTCCTTTTCCAACCTCTTTGGTTGTATAAAAAGGATCATATATTTTTTCAAGATGATGTGAGGCAATACCGACACCACTATCTTTGATAAGTATCTCTACAAAATTATCTTCTGAACCGATTGTAATTTCAATTTTCCCTCCAATTGATTTGCCCTTTTCTTCAATCGCATCCCTGCTGTTCGCTAATAAATTTAAAAATACCTGTTCTAATTGAGTTGGATTCCCTTTTATCTTTGGAAGAGAATTGGTTACTGTTCTGATAACTTCAATATTTCTGAGACGTAATTGTTCTCCGATCATTAAAAAAGTATTTTCTATGACATCACAAATATTCATTTCAATCGGCTGAAGTTCTGACTGCCGTGAAAATGTTCTTAGATGATTAATGATATTCATCATACGTTTTGTATTTTTTTCAATGGTGTCAAACTGATGTTCCAGTTGGTCCAGTTTAAGTGTATTATGTTTATATGAGCGCATCATCAACTGAACGCCTGTACGAATGACCATTAAGGGCTGGTTTAATTCATGTGCAACCCCTGCGGCAAGTTCGCCTATACATGCGAGCTTTGCGGTTTGTACTAACTGAGAGTGTGCTTCTGTTAATTCCTGATGAATTTTTTTTATTTTTTTTTGTTGATCATAACTTCGAACTGCCTCTTTCACAGTTAGGCATAAATCCATTTCTTCCCAAGGTTTACTTATATAACGATAGAGTTTTGCTTTATTTACTGCATTACCTAAGTCATCTACACTTGCCTGCCCTGTTAATAATATGGTCAATGTATCTGGCAGTACTGCATGAACTTTTTCAAGAACATCATCTCCTTTTAGATAAGGCATGATTTGATCACAAATAACCACTGGCACATCAATGGATTGTTTTATAAACCCATCCAAAATTTCTAAGGCCTCTGTTCCGCTTTCAGAAATTTCAATGATGTATTCATCTTTTAAATGAAATTTAAGTTGTTTTTTTATGGTAGTTAATACAAATTGTTCATCATCAATACACATAATAACTGGGCGCATATACAATCCTAAAAAGTTTCTATTTTGGGCACACATACATGACTAACTCATCCATTCACGATAATTGCAAAAATGAACGATTGTAGGGGCGAGGCATGCCTCGCCCTACGGGAATTTACCACTTCTCATTTCTCATTTTGCTCTCAATTGTGAAATTTAATATCTGAAAATCCATAGTCTGTTGGTCTATTAGGGAGACACTTGTAACTTAACTTAATTTTCAATGTCCAGTTTTATAAATTCTTTGAAGAAAGTGCTTCGAAAAATGCGTAACAGAGTTTGGCATCTTTTGATATATCTAATAGACTAAAAATATGTTTCTGCCATGTTGAAAAATCGATGTTTACCCCAGATTCATTCATATTCCAGTATCCCATAGTCCAGTCGTTAAAAAGACGTTGTTCATTGAACGTACGCAGTATTACTTTAACATCACTATGGCGGGAATCTACTACGATTTTTTTAAACAGGTCTTCGATAAATTCTTGCTTCCCCTCAAGTAACTGCAGGAAATAACCATTATTAAAAACAAGAAATCCGGTTATACAGAGTTCGGAATTTTTATTTTGTGATGAGGTAATAATTTTTTTAATTTCATCCTGACTAAGAGAATCAGATGCTTTACTTACATAAATCAGGGTATAAACGCCCGGTGACTTACTATCTTCCTGAACACTAATCTGTTGTTTAAGAAGAGTAAGATAATCATCCGCCGGCATCGGTTTATAAAAATAAAAACCTTGAATTGTATCACAGCCCTGCGCCTGTAATTCAAATAATTGTGCCTCATTTTCCACACCTTCAGCGATCGTTTTTTTGTTGATAATTTTCGCCATTTTGATTACCGCCGAAGTTATGGCTCGGCTCTCAAATTTTTTATCGAGTCCGTCAATAAATTCACGGTCTATTTTTATCAAGCTGACCGGCATTTTAAGAAGTTGTAATAATGAAGAATACCCTGTTCCAAAATCGTCAACAGCAATTCGTATCCCTAAAGCGGCTAGTTCATTAAGGATTTTGATATTTTTATGAACATCGATCATTAATGATGTTTCCGTAATTTCAATCACTACATTTTCAGGTTTAACGCCTGTTTCTTTGAGAATATCTGTAAACTTTGCGACAATCCCTTCTTCATTAAGCTGACGGGTTGATACATTAATCGATGTATATGGAATATTTTTCCCGCATTCATTTTGAATACGGGCTATTGTTTTACACGCTTCACGGAAAACCCATTGTCCAATAGGGATGATGCTCCCGTTTGATTCGGCAATAGGGATGAAATAGGCAGGTGAAACCAATCCATCCGGTCTCTTCCAACGGAGAAGAGATTCCCCTCCTTTTATTATTTTACTATTTGCCGAGACAATCGGTTGATAAACCAGATGAAATTCATTGCGCTCAATCGCAGTCTTCAACCCATTGATCACATGTATTTTTTTTGTTAAATTTTCATAGATTTTATCGGAAAAAAGATACCAGCCATCCTTACCCTGATCTTTGGTCATATACATGGCCGCGTCAGCATTTCTTAGCATATCGTCTGCCGAATGGGTTGATCCGTGTCCTACTTCCATGCCAATACTGGCGCTGAGATAAATTTCCTGATCATTTATATTAAATGGCTCTCGTATCGTTTTATTCGTGAACTGAGCAATATTAATAACCGCTTCATCTGAATCAATCTGTTCACTTAGAATAACAAATTCATCACCGCTTAACCGTGCCACAGTATCGCCCGGACGGCTAGTGTTTATAAGCCGGTCAGCAATCAGGATAAGAAGCTGATCACCGATATTATGTCCATAAGTATCGTTGATCAATTTAAAATTATCGATATCAATAAAAATCAATCCAATATTTTTTTGACTGTGAATTGTGCGATTTAATGCATTATTGAGCCGCTCTTTAATTAAAGTTCGGTTAGGCAATTTGGTCAAAGCATCATGTGTTGCCCGCCATATTAGCGTTTCTTCAGCTTTTTTCTGCTCGCTTATATCGCGAAGGGTAACCACAAATATAAGCTGATCATTATAAAAAAATTTCTTGATACTGGCTTCCGCGGGAAAAAAAGTACCATCTTTCTTATACCCCTGTATTGCCCTCCGTTTAACCATAGATATTTCCATAATGCTGCCTTCTGCAAATTCATTGAAGAGCTGGATATGCCTCATTCGTAAATTAGGCGGGACAAGCAAATGGACTGATTTACCCATTAATTCATCAAACTTATATCCAAAGAGACGGTATGCTTCACGGTTTGCCTCAAGGATTATACCGTTTCTGTTGACGGCAATAATAACAATATCGGCTGTTTCAATGATTTTTGAATTCACGTCACAATCATTTACCCCACTTCCGAATTGCCGAAAACGAATCTTTTGCTGTTTAATATCAGCTTCAATGGATGTCGTTTCATCCGGAATGGTATTCATAAAATGATAGTTGATTCCTGTGAGTTGGTTCTCTTTATATCGTTCAGGGATAATCGGTTGAATCTGTCCAAATGCTTCTATAATTGAGAAAATACCATCCGCATTGCATCTGGATAAATACGTGTTGACAGAGGCATGATGACTGAAGGGGTCCATGGTTACAGTACCTTGAGGTCCTTCAACCTCGATCGTTTCAAGAGCGCTTACCACTGCATCGGCATCTATACTGAATACCTGATTGACAGCTTTGGCAAACGCTTTTACACACAGGTACGTCCCTTCTCCAAAGTTGGTCAATATACCATTACCCAATGGCCAGATACCATTAATCCCATCAAGTTTCGCAAGACGGGCAAGATATGCACGGTTTAATTCCGTTTCTAAGGACATAAAATAGGTATTGGAAGAATAAAATCCGTTACGAACATGTGGTGAAAGAAGACTTACCATTCCCTCGTCATAATGCCCCATCACAACAGCCATTTTAGTCTTTAATCCCTGTTCAGTAAATGCGTTTAGAAGATTAATCTGATCTATTCCCGCAAAATATGGGACAAAAACATCTGCTCCAGAATGGGTGATTTTTTTGACCAATCGATTTATTTCTGACATTGAAACGCCTATCGGGAGATATTCTTCAGCAACGATCTCACCGTAATTATTGAGAAGTGCTTTTTTTGCTGCATCAATCGATCCGCGGGGCCATTCATAATTATTCCCGGCAAAAAACATTTTTGACCCGAATTTTTTTTGCATATAGGGGATCATTCGATCTATCTGCTGATTGGGAATGGCTGCAAAATGAAAAAAATATCTTCCCGATATACTCCCTTCATAAAACGAAAAATTCAGATAAGGAATTTTATATTTTTCGGAAACCAGATTCGATACTGATATCCTTGAATTAGAAAGGAGATTACCGATAATGGCTGAACAGTTATATTCAAATACCAACCGTTCCGCCGAAGGGACAGCCGTATCGGGCAGACTCCCGTCATCAATAATAATTAATTCAAGTTCGCGTCCTAAAACCCCTCCCGCTTCGTTCACTTCATTACACGCTATGATTCCTGCATTCGATATTTCTGAACCATATAGCTGAACGATTCCCGAAAGAGGTGCCATTAAGCCAAGCCGTACTTTATCATATTGTAACATTTATTTTCCTTTAAATTACTCGTGTTTCGGTTTAATTTAATCCATTTTACAGGCAGAAAAGAGGGTTACATACAGATGTTCAGATAAATAATTTCAAAATTCTAACGATTGTAGGGGCACGATGCATCGTACCCCTACGGCTAATTTAATCTAACTTGTGAAATTTAATATCTGAAAATCTATAGGAAAGGCTAAACGTTTGATCGTCCATTTCAAATATTTTATTTATCCCTTTAGACACGTCCACAGTATTGGTTTGTATGTAATTATGTTATGTTCCGGTTGTTCAATAACGATATACGTCAATACCCATATGCTAGGCACAAAAAGGAGAAGCACGGTTACAATAATTTTTGTCTTGAGGCTTAATGATGAAATGTTGAATTTCATTGAAAGTTATTACTATTAAGTGTATTTATAAATCATTTTGATTCATTGAGAATTTAAGGAAAAATTAACAAGAGAGAACCATTTTTGCAAGTCTATTTTTCTATGAGCATTGAGTTGCTCATCCATTTTTTGAAACGTAATTCACTCCCCATCGTTTGAAATTAAATATCTGAACATCTGTTGATGATATTTTTTGATTTTTGTAAAACATTTCGAATTAATGGCATGTGCTGTTGAGGGGACTGTGTATATATAAATAATTCTGCTAAAAGTCCTGTACAAATCAATTGCAATCCAGCCAATATGAGTAATACGCCTAAAAAAAGGAATGGGTAGCGATTCAGAATATACCCGTAAGTTAATCGTAAATATGAAATATAAATACAGATGATGATACCGGGTATCCCTAACATGAATCCTAATGTACCAAAAAAACGTAAAGGGCTTAAGTGATTTCGGGATAAAAAAAATATTGTCACCAAGTCCCATAATCCTTCAAGCGTTTTCATTGGACCATATTTAGAAATTCCAGCTATTCGTGGCCGATGATGTACTTCGCATTCAAGAACCGATAAGCCACGGCTGTAAAATAAATACGGTAAAAACCGATAATGCCCTGAATAAATAGGAATACTATTTAAAATGGATTTTCGAATAATTTTTAAGCTTGAATTGGAATCGTGTATAGGCAAGCCACTGAATAAGCGAATCATCCAGTTGAAAATCAATGACAGGATGCGATAAAAAGGAGGTGAAGCTCGATGTTGACGCCAACCAACAACTATTTCGGACTGTGTTGAACGAATCATTTCATAAAGTCTTAAAATATCTTCAGGGTCATCTTGACCATCAGCATCCATAAACACAACATAATCTGAATTTGCATAGGCAAGTCCTGATCGTTGTGCCATAGCCTTTCCATTACGTCCATATAACGAGACGACAGTTACCCATTCTGGATGTTGAGAATAACATTCGGTCAAGACTTGTAAACTATTGTCGGTACTTCCATCATTTACATAAATCAGCTCAGTATTAACATCGCACAATACGTTACATAATTCTTCATGCACTTGTCTTATACATAAAGCTTCATTATATACGGGAATGATAATTGAAAAAACTGGAGAACATGTCATGAATTAACGATCATATAAACAGTACATGCGTTTTTGACGATACAAAAACACATATAATGAACCTATAAAATAAATAATATCCCTGAATAAGAGTTCCCAATTCGAAGTTTTGCCTTTACTAAATCCAAAACAGCCACAATCAAATTCGTGACCTCGTATCAAATTAATACTGATTGCAATAATAAAGGAAAAAAGCATGATAGTGATCCATAATGCTGAGGATCGAGGTAAAATACCAAGAAGAAGAAATATGCCTGTATAGAGTTCGATAAACGGGACGATAATGGCAATCAGGTTAATGGTCAAAGCTGGAAAAAGCTGATAGCCGTAAATAATTCTTGCGAATTGAGCAGGAGCAGCAATTTTATGAATACTTGCATAAATAAATATGACTGCTAAGATAAATCGAAGCGCACATTCAAGAATCTTATGTTCACTTTTAAGGTTGATCATCAAAACCTTTAATTCCGTTCTACTGGGAATCCGTTTTCTTCCCAGGCTGGATAACCATCAATAAATACACTTACTTTAGTGTATCCTTCAGTAACTAAATGTTGTGCAAGAATATGGCTGTCATCACATTGTCTTCCAGAGCAGTAGGTAACAATACATGTTGTAAGCGGATAGGTTGTTAAGAATTCTTCTATAGTTTCAATATATGTATTCACAGGCAATGAAACTGCACCTTCAATGTGTCCCTGTTGGTATGAATCTGCATCTCTTGAATCAACAAATAGACATTCTTTTTGATCAAACAACGATTTTACATAGAGAATATCAGTTAATTCCCGATCATGTAAAACAGGATCATTTTTAGGTTTTGCAGTAATGACTCCTTTAGACGAATCCCAGTCTCCTACAATGGCAATTCCATTTGGAGAAAAATAATTATGAATAAATCCAGTAATCACTGCCAACATACCAATCAACACAACACCAATATACATGGATTTATTATTGTGGTGTTCAGCAATGATCATGGTTCATTTTCTATAAATTTTCAGTTTTTTATTGTATTGTTATTTAACGAAATTGATTTTTGAGTTCTTTTAAACGAATTAACCGATTCTCAGGGATGAGAAGTTCAAACCATTCAGAAAAAAGTGCGACAATATTATTGGGTTTATCTTGTGGAAATTCCGGAATTTCAACTGCCCTGCCCTGTTCTTTTATTCTTCTTAATCCTTCGATTAAATCCTTACGATAGGGTTCTTTTTGAAGAAGATAAGAATATATTTCTGCTGCTTCATCAATATAGCCTTGTTTTTCATACAATTTTGCTAATGATGCTGTATAAAAAATAGGTTTTTTTTGCATTAGAATTACTCTTGCTCGTTAAAAATTAAAATCATTTCATCACTGCGAATCATACCGAGTTCTTCTCTTGCAATATACTCGATATAGTCATGATCATTTCGTAAACGATGAATAATGCGTGACTATA
>PDZT01000403.1 GCA_002753105.1 Deltaproteobacteria bacterium YD0425bin50
AATTTAATTCTGTGAAAGGATTATCTATCTATGAAAAATGATGAAAAATTATGCCCGCATAACTTTCAGGTGTGGGTAGCGTTTTTAATGGGAATGGTGGTGATTGTAATTGCCATTGTGGTATTTGACAAGGTCTCAAAAGGCCGGCTTGGGTATGATACGGTTGATATTCAGGCTCAACGAGGCAGTACTACGGTTGATGCAACGATTACTGTTCAACCCGTAAGTTTATTAAAAAGTACTGAGAGTGCTGGGGCATGGCTTGGCATTGAAGCTAAAGATGTTACCAAGGATATGGCAAAGCAGCTCGGGCTTAGTATTTCAGGAGGCGTGCTTGTCAGTGTCGTCATTCAGAATTCGCCTGCTCAAAAAGCAGGGCTTTTACCCGGCGATATCCTTTATGAGTTTGATCGACGTGATATTGAAGATGTAGATGCGTTGATCAAGCTTTTAAGTAAAGCGGATCCGGGGGATCGAGTCAAAATATCCTTTTTCAGAGAGGGTTCCCGCAAAGTTGTTTATGTAGTTTTGGAAGAGGCTGTAAACACGAATAATACAACTTCGTCCTCTATAACGCAGGTTTCTGGTGATGTTATTTCTGAAGATGAAAGATGGGGAGTCGTTATTTCTGAGCTAAACGATGCTTTGCGTAAAACATACAGCATTCCTGCTGATCAAAAAGGCGTGCTTGTGATGATGGTGGTTTCTGGAAGCGCAGCAGCTAAAGCTGGAATTGTCAAGGGAGATGTGATTCAACAGGTGAATAAGACCCGTGTCAATGATATTACCAGTTTTTTCAAAGCGCTTCGGTCAGAGGATAATAATGTTATTCTCTATGTTTACCGTCAGGGAACAGCATTATTTATTAATATGGTAGTGGCATACTCATCTCCTGATCAGGTGAAGGGGTTTTACATGGCTCAGGAAGGAATCGGCATGAATCGTCCGTTATATGTTCCGGGATATGATCAGACCCAAAGCGGTGATCCTGATGACAAAACAAAATCAGCGACTGATACAGGTGTGTCGGTTAGCAATCCAGTATTGGTATCCGATGAAACAGATGATGATGCCCCGGTTTGTAAGCGGGTTCAGGACATAGATACCTTAATATAAATTTTACTGAAAGAGGATATCTTGAGAGCATTAAAAGAATTTGTGACCAATTATTTGACAGGATTATTAGCATTCCTTCTTGTACTTAATATCATTATCGTTCTATTTGGTGTAATGGGAATCGGACTACAGGAGCTGCTACAAGTCCCAACGTATTTAATGAATGTCTTGCAAGACCCTGAGCATTATTTGAATCATACGAGTTCTAATTCTGCACCAACTGGATCCAACAGACCTATGAGAAATGTTGCGGGTTTGGTTAGTAGTCCGAATATTCAACTTGTTTGCTCGGATGATTCGTTTGCTTCTGCCGCGTCTAAGGTCAGACCTGCTGTGGTGAATATTTCATGCGAAAGTATAGAACGGTCTTCTCAACTGTCTTCTAGTCTTGAGTTTGATGATCCGTCTCAGGATTTGTTGAATTTTGGCGGTATTGGTTCAGGAATTATTGTGGATCCAAGAGGATATATCCTAACCTGCTATCACATTGTTTCCAAAGCATCGAATATTTATGTTACGCCTTTTGGCAGTGATATCAAGCGATATAAAGCACGGATTATTGCATCCGATGCGAGTCTAAATTTAGCAATGCTTAAAATCAATATTTCAGACACTATGACTGCTGCAACCATTGGTGATTCTGCACAAATGGAAGTGGCAGATATGGTTTTGGCAATCGGAAGCCCTTTTGGTCTGGAACAGACTGTAACGCATGGAATTATTTCAGACAATAAACGGGATTTGCAGATCAATGGGAACATATATCGTGAAATGATGCAGACTGATGTACCGATCAATCGTGGCTCCAGTGGTGGGCCTCTGATCAATATCAGCGGCGAGGTCATTGGCATTAATATGGCGATTTATTCAACAACAGGTGTGTATAATGGCGTTAGTTTTGCCATGCCAATCAATCAGGCAAAACTATTAATAGCCAAAACGATTCAATAATCATTATGTTATATATAATTATCACTGCTATAAATTGAGCTTTTCTGGATACCGGCTTTCGCCGGTATGACACTAGTACCACGATCGTCATGCCGACGAAAGTCGGCATCCACTCCAAATAAACAAAAAGCTCAAGTTATGACGGTAGTAAGTATAGTTAGGAAAAAATGAAAACACTGTTCCGGTTTTTAGGCATGATTACGGCAATAATTATTGTTAGTTTGATAATTGTTTTAAACACCGGGCTTGCGCATATCAACTTGGTCTTCATTAAAGGCGATATTGCAGTGTTTCTGATTATCATGGCTTCATTTGTATGCGGATTTATCTGCGGTTTGATATTTGTAGGCTTAAAAAAAATAACCAAACCTAAAAAGAAGCCTAAAAAAGAAATTGAAACCCGAACGGATTTGATTGGTGAGATATAATGGTGAGATATAATATGGATGGACAACTCGCTATTTTAGAAGAAAACCTGATCGTCCCCTTTGAAAATGAAAAAACCAATACTCATTTTCATGCAGTTGCATCCAATGAAGGAGAAATTCGTAGGCTGTACTGGATCGCATTCTGGGCAAATATAGGGTTTAGTGTCTTTGAAATTACCATCGGCGCACTTGGATATAGCCGTTTGCTGGTCATTGATGGCTTAAATTCTGGAGCCAATGCCATTGTCATCACCATGATGTTGTTTGGAATACACATGAGTCATCCAGATAACATATCGGATGAATATCCGTATGGCATGGGAAAGGCCCAATTTGTTGCGACGCTTATTGTTGGTATTCTTCTTGCCTTATGTGCGTCAGTGATGTTTGTTGTTGCTCTCAAGACATTTTTTCTTCCTATTCAGGCAGAGCCTGTTGGCATCGGAATAGCAGTTGCAATCATTTCGATTTTTGGGAATTCCCTGTTAGTGTACTTTTTAAGGCAAAGTAATGTCCATTATGAACATTTTGAAATAAAACGCATTTGTCGGCTGTCGTCTATAAAGATCGTATCATCCGTTGTGTTAGTCAACAGCCTTCTTTTATCAGAATTGTTAGGTTGGTTTGTTTCCGAGAGAGTAGGGAGTATTACAATCTCATTGATTGTTGTTGGATTGAGTATTCGTATCATTAGGACATCCTTAGATGGCATCATGGATAGAAGCAGCGGTATTGAAATGGAAACCAAAATCAAAAATATTGTAAGTGACATGGCGCCTGTTAAGAATGTAAGATTCGTGCGTACACGGTTTTCTGGTCATAATCTCTGTGTTGATATAGAAGTAGAAATAGTCGGTGAATATACCATACGTCAAACCGATCAGCTTGTAGAACGCATTCAAAAGCGTCTCGCTTTAGATATGAAAGGGAATCATCATGTTATTACGGTGGATTGTTATCCGGTTTAAGTTATTAAGCATTTTTTTTGTGGCTGTTTTAGGAATAACCTGTGGGATAACAGGTTGCGATAATAAGATGCCATCTGCGGTGGATTCACCAAGTACAAATCCATACGGCACCTTACCTTTTGTTTCGATTTCTTCAGAAGAATTGAAACGCATGATTGATGAAGGTGATGTGTTTACGCTGATTGACGTTCGGAGCACACAGGAATATCTGGCTGGCCATATTCCCGGGGCAATATCCATTCCGTATTTGCAATTGCCTTATCGGTACATGGAATTAAATAGTAAATTAAAAACCATTTTATATTGTCGTACAGAGCCGACAAGTTTTCTTGCAGCTCAAACATTATCCCGAGTGGGGTTTACCAATTTATATATCTT
>PDZT01000404.1 GCA_002753105.1 Deltaproteobacteria bacterium YD0425bin50
TGACGAAACCAGATCATACGCATTGGCGCAACCGCTCATTTTGAACGTTAGACACCTGAACAACTGCTGTACAGATTTGGAGCTGGCCTGTTATTAGATCGCTTCTCTAATCGGCATGCTCAAGTAAATATAATTTACTGATACAAAAAATAGATTTAGGACTTGTATGACTTATGAAAAACAAAATTGCCGAAAAATAGTGGATAAATCACCGCCTGCATCGCTCATTTTGAGAGTTAAATAAAGAGGTACTCCTAAAGGAGTATTGATTTTCGTCATAAGTGTGTAATAACTTGGTTACATTGCTATCGGAAGGCCATGTTGGGTGTATTATTTATTTTATCATTAGCTGTTGGGAGCCAAAATAATAAACACTCAAGCCTAGTTAAACTTTCTGAAAAAAACAAAAAAAAAGAAAAAAGACTAAGGTAATGAATAAAACAGAATTACTAAGAAAACTTAATGAATTAAACCCGGTAAAAAAAATTAAGGAGCATATCAATAAAATCCAAAAAAAAAATGATGAACAGCTTTTGTCAGAGATGAATAGTAACCTAATATTATTTGCTAAAAAAATTGGTGAAAAATCAGTAAAATCACTAAATATTAAAATTATTGCGGTACTCGCTACAGCATTATCAAATCATCTCGCTTATGAAGAAGAGAAAGTATTAAATCGTCTCACTGAAGTAATGAAAATGAATAATTATAATCACCAACACCAAAAAATTTTAAAAGATTTAGCAAAAAGTAAAATAAAAACGATAGCAAAACTGTTAGAAACTATCGCAATTAATGAGATTAAAACTATTGGGATACAAGAAGGATTAACAAATAATATTATTGAAATTGCTATCTCATATACAAAAATAGCTATCGCTACGTCATGCGATGGTTTATGGACTAATGTTAGTACATTAACTTTAATTACGATTAATCTGAGAGAGATGCAAAGAAAATTAGAACAAAATGTTTTGTTAAAGAAAGAGATAGAAGGAAGGGAAGAAAAACGAAGACAAGAAAGAATCGAAAGGGAAGAAAAGAAAAAAAATAAAGAAGAAGAAAAAAGAATAAAAGAACAAGTAATTAAAAGAGAAGAAAAGGAAAAGCAAAGAGAAGAAAAAAAAAGAATAAAAAAAGAGAAATTAGAAATAATAAAGCAGGAAATGGCAAAAAGAAAAGACCAAGAAAAAGAAAGACAGGAAATAGCTAAAAGAAAAAAAATAGAACAAAGAGAAAAAGAAAAAGAAAGGTTATTAAAAGAAACAAAGGAAAGAGAGCAAAGAGCAAAAGAAGAAAAAGAAAGAATAGAAAGAGAACTAAAGGAAAAGGAGATAAAGCGAAAGGCAGAGGAAGAACGAATAGAACAGGAAAGAGAAAGAAAGGAAGAAGAAGAAGAAGAAGAAGAAGAAAGAATTTTAGCTGAATATAACAATATGCTTGAAAGAAATAAAGACCTTGTAGAAAAGTTTTTAACAATCGCAGAACGTAAAGTGTCTGTTATTGATGATTATGGTGACGAAAATTGGGAAATTCTACCTGATGAAATTCTGATTTGTTTAAAAAAATTTGCACTACGAGAAAATGATAATATTGATTGGCAAGGTATCAAAAAGGGAAAGCGTTACCTTCCCAATAAATACAAATGGTTGCAGGATAAGTTAAATAATACTTTTCGTAAATATTATAAAGAACAACAGTCTAAAAAATCCACTATAAGCGAATTGCATAATATGTCAGGAATAGAATTTGAGAGCTGGATTGTAAAATTATTAAAAGAAAATGGTTTCAGTAATGTAACTGGAACACCTACAACTGGAGATCAAGGCGCTGACATTATAGCAAAAAAAAATGGAAAAACTATAATAATCCAAGCCAAACGATATAATAGTACAGTTGGAAACAAGGCTGTTCAGGAAGTTATAAGCGCAATTCAATATTATAGTGGTGATGAAGGTTGGGTTATAACAAATTCCACATTTACATCTTCAGCAAAACAACTTGCACAGAAAGCTAAAATCAAACTTATTGATGGAAAATCATTGGCTCGTATTGAAGATTTTATAGTGGAAGAAGAACTCCAAAGTATGCTTCTTACTCGACAATGAGAACAGATGATACTTTTATTAAAAAAGGTGCTTCAACTAACTTTAAATAATTAACATTACTATCGGATGCTTAACGGTGTCTTATCAGTGCTTGAGCCGTGTGAGGTGAAAGTCTCAAGCACGGTTCTTAGGGGACGGAGGTGTGGCAACATCCTTATTGTTACCCGACATGCAGGCTAAACGCCTGCACCGCTCATTTTGGACGTTAGCACTTCGACAAACGGAGTAGAGATTTCGAGCGATGATGGCTTAGGTTGAGTGATATGTGAGCAAGCGCATCAAGAGAATATGGGCTTACGGCTTCGATGAATCGAATTCGAACTGCTTTAGCTTACGTCAAGCGAGAGATGAGCAAGCGCATCAGAAAAAATTGCGGATTAATTACCGCCTAACCCAAGCGGACGTTCCGCTAATCGCTCAACGCCGTTCACCTTTCCGTTAACGTGATTGAAACTAAATAGTTGCGAGGAAAACATAGATGATATTTTACAAATATTGCGATATAGAAACTGCTATAAATATACTAAAAATAGGAAAAATAAAACTAAATATTCCTAGCTATTTTAATGATCCTTATGATAGCTTGTCATATAATTATAAATTTCAAGCTGATAAAAATGATTTTTACGCTCTATATAATTCAATACCAATTGAAATTAGAGAAAAATTTCCATTAAATACAAATCAATTAGAAGAAGCATACAATCAATTAAGCTTTTTTTACATGAAAGATTTATTTGCAATAACATGTTTTAGTGAAGTTTATGATCAAATTTTGATGTGGTCACATTATGCTTCTAGTCATAATGGAGTATGTCTATGTTTTGCTTTCAATAATGAAATATCAAAAAAAATAAAAAAATGTAAATATGTTTCTTCCAAAGAAGATATTTCGAAATTTAGAATTAATGATGCATTGATTTCAAAGTCACTAAATTGGAAGTATGAAAAAGAATGGCGATTTATACATAAAATAGAATTTCCTTTTTATTTTGAACAATTACGCTTTATTGAATCACAAATAAAAAAGTATTATAGAGATAGAGATGGCATAGATATTTCAGATTGGATAACTTATCGAAAAAATAAAATAAAAGAAGTTGATGAATTGAATAATTTATTTATAGAAAATGTGGTACCTGATTCAATTTATCTTGGTTGTGAATATTTAAATAAATTACGAATGAGAGAAAATATTCTTCTTCATGAAGGAATTCCAGTTTATAAGCCAAATGGCGAAATCTTTAAAGGTGTAGCACCTGTTAAAGAATATAAGCATGCAATATTTCTTAAATTAGCAAAACATTTACATGTTAAATGTCACATGATGAAAATGGAAGAAAGAAGGTACAAACTATCTTTATTAAAAAATCTAAACTTAGACGATGTAATAAGTCAAATTGAATCAATCAAATTTGCAACATACGAAAATATTGACTTATTTGATTTTTGAGTAAATTAAAATTTATCAATCTAACAAGCACATTAAGGCCGCCGCCGGGAAATTCGGCGGTGCATCAAAAGAGAGTGGGCTTTCGGGTGGCGATACGGAAAATTCGGACTACTTTAGCTTACGATAACGTAAGAGAGTGAGCACATCAAAAAAATTGCGGCCTAATCGCCGCCTAACCATCCAAATGCAGCGGATGCGGGCTAAACGCCCGCACCGCTGATTTGGGACGTTGGACTAAGCACTATCGTGCAGAAAACGAAGAACCAATAAAA
>PDZT01000062.1 GCA_002753105.1 Deltaproteobacteria bacterium YD0425bin50
CGAGTTGATCCAGAAAAGAAAACAATGCGAACCCTTTTTCGCGCTTTTCATAAAGTGTTTTGTAAATTTCTGATTTGGTTTTTAATAGCTCATACTCTGATTTCAACTCACTCAGTTGAGTATATACCTTCTCCTTGGCAGTGAGTAACTTGATTAACCGACTTCGCTTTTCTAAAAAAGGGGATATGATCATAAAAAAAATGATCAGTATTCCTCCGATGATCAATCCACCATAAAGAGTATAGGTTTCACGCTGACTTAATTTCATGACATCTTAAACCTACAGTTTAATTTGCAGTTTAAATACCACTCGAGTTCCACCTTGTTGTATTGTAGCTGAATCAATGGTTACTTTGGTAAACTTTTTTGATTTTTCCAATTGATTTTTCATTTCGTCCACATAATTAAAGCTTGATGTATCACCCGTGAGAACGACTCCTTCTGGGGAGATAACAAGTCGGGTTAACTGCACATCAATACCTGACGCTATCTGTTGACTAATTGCATTAAGGATATCAATGCACAAAATCTGTTTCTCATGATCTTGAACCAGAAGCGTTTTTTTATACGCATCAATATTGAGCTTCATCTGCTGTACTGGATCAACTATACGGGCTACATCTGGAAATGTTTCTTTAAACACACGCTTTATTGTTTGATCTATGTGTGTTACTTTATTTTGTAATATATAGTAGTCAACCATTGCATACATTGCAAATGAGAGCAAGGTAAAAAATAGGATTACACATGAACGGATCATGTGGAATTTATATTGATGAAAAAATTTTTGGCTTGCAAATACACGTTCTACAAAATGGATCATATCTATCCGCTCAGTTTCAACAAGAGCCAATGCCAATGCGTGATTTAATCCTTCATTTTGAAACAGTAGCGGGTCTATGGTTTCATTGAAAGTAATGGGAACTGGACAATTGTTTGTCCAATCAACGGATTGAACTGGCATTCCTAGCATATCTGTTAGGAAATATTGATTTTTGTCTATAAAATCTTGGTTAAATCCGCTGACCATAACCTTGTCAAAATGCAAATCCACGTCCAGTTGGTCTTCTATCCAATCAATACTTCTCTGGATTTCCATGCCCAAGCTATTAATATCCAGTTGTGGGCTTGACATTAAAAAACTTCGTGCAATTCTTATCTGTTTGTTTATTAGCCCAAATACTGTACAAAACAGTTGATCCATCTGAATAAAGATCATCTGCTCATTTTTATCCATCCAATGACTCAGCAGGCTCGCGTGAGGAAGACCTGCTACCGTAATCATTTCAGGATGAATATGATATTCGTTTAATATGTCTTCATATTTTTTAAGCCAATCCCCATCTACACTACATGCAAAAATTCCTGTGGCATTGGAGTGTTGTTTTTCAGAATCTGAATACATCGGAAATATCTGAAATTGTATTTTTATATTTTCTACAGGCCGAGCTATATACGATTCAAGTTCAAATGGCAGTATTTGCTTGATCTTTTTTTTATCAAGAAAGGGTAAGATGAGGTTTCGGTAGATGATACCTTGTGACGGCAGGGACACCATAAATTGCGATAAACGAATATCAATGTGTTCTATAATCTGGGTTAGTGCATTTGAGAATATGTCTTTGTGCTCTATAATATCTATCCCTTTTTCACTATCCACTGGAATTAACTTCACATCCTCAATGCGTACACCTCTTCTCGTTTTTGAAACACTAACAGAAGCGATTTGCTCTTTCCGAATATCTATGCCAACAATTTTTCGAGTTTGCACGTTGTATTATTAACCTTAACCTATAGGTTTTTGGGTTTTATTTAGGATTAGCCAATTGATGTACTTGGTATTTTAAATCAATTTACGGCAAATCCAGTATATTTTCTTTTATAAGGTGGATGAAATGCTAAGACAATATCTTCTTTGGGTACGCCCATTTCGGCCAATTCATTTGCCACACCTGTTTCCGTTCCGTCATGCTGTATCCATATTTTATTGTCTTTTATGTCTATATGCAGTACACATCCCCGTATCCTACGATCTTTATTCCAACCGACATTAACCAGTTGATAATGATGATTTTCTCTGTCCAGAATCACCTGTACCTCGACATCACCATAAGATGGTCGATAACTGCTGTAACGCTTTATTATTTCTTCAACCCAGTCATTATATTTTTCTAATCCTGCCATTTTACAATTATCTCCTCTCCGACATTATAGATTATAAGACAGAGTTTATTACTTACAGTAACGAGTTTTATTAGCTCAAGTGAAAAAAAGTTGCTGTATATGTCAGATGGTACAGCAAGATATAATTTCCGTTCAGGCTCTTCTATTTTCAGCGCCTCACGATAATTTATATATTGTCCCAATGCTCTGTGAAACTCGGAAATTAAAGATACCCCCACAAAACTTTTGATTTCAACGGCAATTTTTATTCCATCTTTGTGAGCAGCAATTATTTTTTCAGCTCCGAGATCAACGTAAAGGTCAATTCCTCCAAATCCTATAAATAAAGGATCATCGGTAATTATCCATCCTTCTTTTATGAGAGCATTTTTAACTACAAAATGGAAAACATCCTTTGCAGACATTAATGTAATATTCCAATGAGAGTGTTCAAAATCATGCAGGGTTTACAGGCAATGTAAAACAAAAACAAGACCCTTTTTTTACGCCTTTACTGTGCATCCAGATTCTACCTCCATGAAACTCAACAATCCGTTTAGCTATGGATAAACCTAAACCTGTACCCGGAAGTTTTTCATTATATTTAGACTTAGACTGATAAAATTCAGTAAAAATTTTGGATTGTTCATGAACTGACAACCCGATACCTGTATCCTGAATATAAACGATTAAGTCCAGTTGCGATAAAAAAATAGAAATTTCAATCCACCCGCCATCTGGAGTGAATTTGATTGCATTTGAAAGCAGGTTAAACATAACCTGCTTCAGTCGGCTTTCGTCTCCTTTTATTTCAAGGAGACTTAACGCATCAGGAATCTCCATCGATAGTTCAATATTCTTTTTTTCTGCACTGTCTTGAACCATAGCTAAACACTGCGTTAAAAAAGTTTTGAACTGAAAACTTAATCGACTGAGTTCAAGTTTTCCTGCTTCAATTTTTGAGATATCTAATACCTGATTAATGAGAGCCAACAAATGGCTTCCACTTTTATGTATATTATCAACATATTGGGCTTGCCGCGGATTTAATTTTCCAAAATATTCATCTTGTAAGACTTCTGAAAATCCAAGTATAGAATTCAGAGGAGTCCTAAATTCATGGGATACACTGGCAATAAATAAGGATTTGGCATGATTCGCTTTTTCAGCTTCCTGTTTGGCTAATACTAATTCATCTGAAGACCGCTGGCGTTGAATGGCAAGCGCATATAAATACGCCATACGCTGTAAAAAGAACAAATCATTATCTGTATAGTTTCGGGTTGAATTTGCCAATGCAATCTGGCCCATCAATTCATCTCCAACGATCGCAGGCACAGACAGGAAACGCTCAATTGAAATATGACCATCTGGGATACCTGTAGAATGAGGATGTTTCGACGGATCATTGGTCATTAATGGCTTTTTATTTTGCAGCACCCATCCCCAAAGTCCTTTCTTTTCATGAAACACAACTGTTTTGTTTTCAATTTCACATTGATGCCAGATTCCTTTAGTCATCGTAATAGATATAAAATCATTGGTATCTTGATCAATAAATCCAACAAATCCAAATTTACTGTCAGTCACCTGTTTTGCTCGATCTAATATCAAGCATGAAATATCTTCGATATTCGCTGTGCTAATTAATGTTTTGGCCAATTCAGTAATTGATGCATTGATTTGTAGTTCTCTTAAGAACGTTAAGTGAGTCTGTTTAAGTTGTTCATACATCCCAATCATCACTAAAAGATTATCCGTAATCCGTTGCATAACATCTGCTGTTTGCGTATTCATATGGTTTGTCTGGACCAGACAATCCACATCCTGTTTGATGATGGTCATCCATTTTTCAAACGATTCTAAACCAATTAATTCCATAAGATATTCTCAATTGACCCAATTTAATTTTCGTTTCAATAAGTATGATTTAATCTGTAGCACAACTTTATGTAAAATTGAAATTTAATTTTTACAGAGACGCGCACGGCCATGCCTCTCTAAAAGTAGGTTTGTAATCCATATGGAGTTATCTCAAATTGTCCAATCTCTCTAAATAATGGACTGTCTGGTGTTTGAAATCCATCTGTTTGAATAGAATTGATTATTTGTTTTAATTCAGACAGTTCTGAAGCATCAAGTTCTCTTTCAGCAAGTGGAAATCGCTCAATAAAAAGACGTTGACCTTTGGAAATCGATACTTCTTTAAACCAATGCGTATAACTTAGCTTTTGTTTTAATAGGCTTTGATGATAACTTACATAAACCTTACAGTAATTCACATCAATGAAATTCCAAAGAGAATCATGAAGGTATAATCGCTGCATTGAAGAATCCACATGCCAACCAGAACTAAACCCATGATGTTTAGCAAGTTGGATATGCTGTTCAATTATATGCATATCGCTTTCAATCCAGAGACTCCGAATATAGCCATTTGAAGTGATGTTTTCATGTGGCTTTGTTATAAAAGGTGCAATACGGTTTCTCGCACCTGCAGCCTGAAATCGGTTTTTATATGCAAACGAACAATAATTGATTGGAATGCGTATGCGGTGTTCAATGGTATAGTTGATGAGTTCAAGCGCTGTGAGTTCAGATTCAAGCACTGTAACCGATGGGCCATGAAGGTACGTGTAATTTCGTTTCATCAGATGTTGAAAATTAAAAGGAGTTAACCGAAGCTGGTGTAAATTGATATAATTGATACCTAATTCAGATGCCTGTTGTATAAACTTTTTCAACCGTGCAATATCATCCGGAATCGCTGGAATCTCAACAGTAACCACCTTGATTTTTCCGACAGCCAGTTGAACCTTTTCCAAGGTATATCCTTGAGCAGCAATATTAAATCGTATTTCATTTAACCCAGCCTGCTGTAATTTTAAAACAATATCTGAGGTGAGCAACATGCCATTCGTGTACATCCAGATGTATATATTTTCTTTGTTGTGATTACGAATAGCAGAAATATAGTTAAGGGTTCTATTTAGCGTAAGTAATGGCTCGCCGCCGCTAATCCCAATCCCTTGAAAATCAAACATGCGGATATAGCCAAGATAGTCAGCGGGTTTAGAAAATTCAATTCCATTGGTTTCCGGGTTCCCAATATAGGTTTGTTCTGTAGGACAATAAAAACATCGGCATGTACATTTTCCATTGATAAACAAACATGACCATGTACCTTTTCCACAAAGCCGACATCCTGAAGACAAATCAGTACAATCGAGTTTAGTATCATGAAAACCCAGAGTTACATGTTCGTTAAGAAATTTTAAAATATGGTTTCTGTGTTGGGTCGCTGTATCCGCTTCCGCGTCTGTAATCCATTGGATCAAATCATAGTTTTCAGCATACTCTTGCTGGTTTTGAGCGATCATCTCAGCATGTTGGCTGTCGGTTATCATAACTGATCTCATTTTGTTAAAAAAATTGTTGATGAATATTTTGAGCAACGATAGATATCTAAAATTAAAAGGATTGACAAGTAATATCAGTTAAATTTTGAACCGATTATTCACAAAAGGAGAATGTATATGTTAAAAAAAACAATGACTTTATTTTTTGTCATGATGAGTTTGTTTTCATGGTCATGTCTAGTAGATGAAATTTTTGCAGTGGAAGCGCTTTCTTTTGGAAGTTATATCGGCGAGTCATCATCCCTGTACTTTGTGGGTGAAAAAAAAGATTTTTTTAAAAAAAATGATATTAACTTAACCATTAAGGCTTATGAAGCTGGAAAATTAGCATTGGAAGATGTATTAGCCGGGAAAATTGATGTAGCATCTTTATCCGATTTTGCATTTGTTGCAAAAAGTTTTAACCAGAGCAATATAAGAATTATTGCAATTACCGGCTTATCAGAAGCGCAGCGATTAATTGTCAGAAAAGACAGAATTCAAAGTATTGCTGATGTAAAAGGCAAAAAAATCGCTATCATGAAAAAAACATCCTCCGAATTTGGGTTGGGAAGTTTTTTAGAGATGAACCAGCTTTCATTTCAGGATATCCAAGTTGTTAATTTAACTCCTCCTCAGATGTTAGAAAGTATGAAAACTGGCGAGATTGATGGCGCATTGATTTGGGATCCGCATATTTACAAAATTAAAAATGAACTTAAAGACAATGCCTATGTTTTATCAAAAAATGAGATAGTGCCTTATCATGTGATTTTAGCAACTACAGTGGAGGTAATTCAAAAGAAAACAAAAGCCATCGAGCAATTAATCAAGGCACTTCTGCAAGCTGAAGCGTTTTTAAAAGAAAATGAAGCAGAAGCCAAAGAAATTGTAAAAGCTCGAATCAATGACAATGACGATTACATTGATCATGTGTGGAAAAATGAATCATTTTCAGTATCCTTACCGCAAAGTTTATTACCCACAATGGAAGATTTGGCCAGATGGATGATTCAAATCCAGCTTACGGACAAACAAACCAAACCCAATTATTTGAATTTTATTTATTTTGATGCATTAGATAAGATTAAACCGGGTGCCGTAACGATTATTCATTGAAAAATGATACAGTGAAAATAAAAACCAAGTTAACCATAAACAGCCTATTGATCATCGGAAACGCAATAGTCATCATTTGTATTGTTGCATTTCCGATTAGGTATAATTTTGAAAAGATTCAATCCAAAGCAGAAATCGTTCAAAAAATTCAGCATTCAGCATCCTTATTAAATGCGCTGACCTATGAATATATGCTCAATCATGAAGAACGAGTGATTACCCAATGGACGTTAAAAAATAAAATATTAGAAGAATGCTTGAAACACTATAAACAACAATACAGCACAGAACATAAGATTGAGATAGATTTTATTGATGATATGATAAAAAATCATCAGAATATCAATGAGTATTTTTCAAAAATTGTAGAAATGACATCAACCAATCCTCCGGTTAATTACAATACTATTTATTTCAACAGACTCCAATTTTCTTCCCTATTTAACGCTCAATATCTGATCAATAATGCGTTTGAACTATTAAAACACATCCAAAATGAACAATCAGAAGTCATTGTAAATGGTTTTTTTTGGACATTAAGTTGTTTTATAGGATGTTTCTGCATTATTTTTACTATATCTTTTTTTATTAACCGCAGAATTTTGAAATCATTACTTTCTCTAAACGATGGCGTTGTTTCAGTGGGTAATGGAAATTTAGACTATCAGTTTGACACAACATCCAAAGATGAAATGGGAACTTTAGCAAGAGCATTTAATGAAATGACTCAAAAATTGCATAGGTCATACGCTGAACTGAATACTGAAATTAATGAACGAAAAAAAATTGAACAGCATCTCAAAGAAAAAAATGAGGAACTTTACAGAAGTAATAAAGAACTGGAGGATTTTGCATATATTGCCTCGCATGATTTACAGGAACCGTTAAGAAAAATTCAGTCGTTTAGCGATTTGCTTAAAGATGAAGAATCCGAAACTTTAACCGAGTCTGGAAAAGATTATGTGGATCGGATGCAAAAAAGCGCTATTCGAATGAGTCAATTAATCGAAGACCTGCTTTCTTTTTCACGGATTACCACAAAAGCCAAACCTCCTCAACAGATTGATTTAAACACTATTTTGCAGGAAGTAGTGTCGGTTCTTGAAAAAAGAATTCAGGATACATCTGCAAAAATCACCGTACAATCGCTTCCAATCATTGAAGCAGAGCCTAGTCAGATGAAACAGCTTTTTCAAAATCTTATCGCCAATGCCATTAAATTTCACAAACAGGGAATTTCACCGGTTATTTCTATAGAATATTCAAAAATTGATGAAAAAACCTGCCAGATTTTGGTAACTGATAATGGTATTGGGTTTGAGGAAAAATATGTGGATAGGATATTCCAGCCTTTTGAAAGGCTGCATGGAAAAGGCGTATATGAAGGCACAGGTATTGGACTTGCCGTGTGTAAAAAGATTGTTGACAGGCATTTTGGAAAAATAACTGCCACGAGTGCTCTCGGAAACGGAGCGACTTTTACGGTTCTACTTCCAATCCACCAAGTAAAACAAGAAAGGAGCAACTAATGGAGATGAAAAAAAGGTCAATTACCATATTACTGGCTGAAGATGATGAAGATGATTACATGTTGATTATTAAAAGTCTTAAAAAAGCAAAGTTAATTAACGATATTCACTGGGTTAAAGATGGTGTTGAGCTTATTGATTATTTGAAACATAGTGGTGAATATACGGACATTACAAAATCACCACGGCCATGTCTTATTTTACTTGATTTGAATATGCCTCGCAAAGATGGTAGAGAAGCACTTAAAGAGATCAAATCTGATCCGATCTTAAAAGATATTCCAGTGATTGTTCTGACAACATCCAAATCAGAAGAGGATATTTTTACGTCTTATAATCTTGGAGTCAATTCATTTGTTAGAAAACCCGGACGTTTTGAAGATTACGTAAAAGCATTAAACCTGATTCATCAATATTGGTTTGAACTTGTTGAATTACCTATAGGAGAACGATAGCTGCTATGACTACACAAGAACTCATTCATATATTGCTGATTGATGACGATGAAGACGATTTTGTACTCACACGTAATCTATTGGCAAAAGCAGTGGTGTTTCGTTTTGAACTAGACTGGGCTTCAACTTATGAAGATGGGATACAGGCAATCATACAGGATAAACACGATTTATACTTGGTAGATTACCGATTAGGTAAGCAAAGCGGTGTTGAAATATTAAAAGAGTCAATTCTTTCAGGATGTCAAAAACCGATTATTATGCTTACGGGTCAGGGTGATATTGACGTTGATCTTGAAGCCATGAAGTCAGGTGCCGCAGATTATTTAAACAAACGATCCTTGAATTCTGAGCTGTTAGAGCGTTCCATACGCTATGCTATTGGAAGAAAGCAGGCAGAACTTGCTTTGCAAACAGCAAATAAAAATTTACAGGAACTTGTCATCATAGATGCATTAACGCAAATCGCTAACCGCAGACGATTTGACGAATACTTAACTCAGCAATGGAAAATATTGCAACGGGAACACAGGTCATTGTCATTAATTATGTGTGATATTGATTTTTTTAAGGCATACAATGATACTTATGGTCATCAAAAAGGAGATGTCTGTTTGCATACCGTTGCTCAAACCATTCAGAATTATGTAAACCGACCTGGTGATTTGGTGGCACGCTATGGCGGTGAAGAATTCGCCGCAATTTTACCAACGACAGATATGAAAGGTGCATTTTATGTTGCTGAACAAATGCGTTTAGCAGTACAGGCGCTTCAGATACAGCATGAAAAATCGCTTGTCGATCAATTTGTTACATTAAGCCTAGGCGTTGCTGAGATCATTCCACGTTTAGATCAACCCACAGAATTGCTTATTGAAAGAGCAGATAAAGCGCTTTACATTGCAAAACAACAGGGACGCAACCAAGTGCTTGCGTATTATGACAGTAAAGACGAGTATTGCACGATCAAATAGATTTGGGTGCAGTTCGTTGTAGGGGCGAACCTTGTGTTCGCCCGTTCGAACGCGAATCAATCTCCTGAGGTAAAATTTTATACTCATGATTTATTTTCCCATCAAAAAAAACACATCTCTTGTATTTTTTATTATTGGTCTTGTTATCTTCTTAATAAGTTATTATCTTTCTTTTGCGCAAGAAACTCTCCAATTTTCAACACCAGATGCTGTTGATCAACGGATTGCTGACTTAAAAACCATTCTAGATAAATACGATAGCATGATCAAGTCACAAAAACCTGAGCACGGTACAAGCATTGAAATACTTACCCAATATACCTCAACTCTTCGTAATCTGATATCTATATATGATGGCCTTTTAATCGCATGGCAAAAAAAAGAGTCTCTATTCAAAGAATCGAACATGATGAAGGAACATATTTCGATTCAGCAACAAAGAGGTCTTGCTCAACCTCCCCCATATTCCCTGAGTTTTTATGAAAATCTAATAGCTGAATATGCAGGTGTCGAACAGCGTAAGGAATATTCAGATTTTGCCATTAATTTAGCCCAAAAAAATATTGAAGAAACCCAAAACAAATCTGACCAAATTCAAAAAGACCTGCTTCAAAATACAATGAAGCCTGAAGAAATCGAATGGAAACGTAAAAATTTAGAACTCGATAGTGAATTTTACATAGCCACACTTGCCCTTGAACAGGTAAAATTGGAAAATCTTGAAACACACATGCAAATTGCCACATTACGGGATAATTTGTTTCAAATGCAACTGACTTGGGTACGCGACCATCTTGCGTTAACACCAGAAGACTTATCCCGTCAGATCAAACGCATTGATACAGACCACCAGCAACTTGAAAACAGATTGGATCGTTTAGCTCGTGAACAACAGTCTGTTGAAAATTCATGGATTAATATTCAAAAACAATATGCCGGCACTCAAGACCCTAAGTATCTGAATATTGTAGATTCAGCATTAAAAGAACAGGAAGCATGGAAAAAAACATATCAAATTGTTTTAGAACAAACTGAAGATATGCTGAGATTGTTTGAGGCTGAACGTCAGGTTTGGCAATTTCGTTTTGCCCTGTTTATGAATACTGAACCGCTAGACCAACTCCTTCAAAAGAAAAAACAAATTGAAGAGCGTCTTACGCAGATGTATCGAAATATTACGTTGCAGCAAACGCAACAGAGCATGTTTCAATCCCAAGTAACCGCACTTGAATCCCAAATCAAAGTACCAGATCAGGCCCCGATTATTATTCAACAGCGTCAAAATCAGCTTAAAGCCATTAAAAAATTACTTGAACGTCAACAGGAATACATGAGTTTATTGCTATCTACTGCCAAAATTCATCAACTTGCATTAGATGAGGTTGAATGGGCAAGAAAACGGAATATTAATCAGCAAGAGGAAACCAAGCCAAAAGATAGTCACTATACGACGATTGATAAATCAATTTCAGACAATATTAATGCCCAAAAAAATGAACTTGAAAAACTCAAAGAAGAGTTATGGCGGGAAGAAGCTTTTGAAAAAACATTAACTTCAGAACTCGATTCCTACAGCATCCAAATGACCTCGTATAAAAATTTGCAGCTCATGCGACATGTGAGCCTTGATGATCTGCAACGTGAACGCATTGCATTTCAATCAACGATTATTAATATGAACCGAAAATCTAATCAGGCGGTTCATAAAAAAGCATCTACTGCAAGTCAGCTTTATGCTGCTGAAGAACAATATACATTAGTGAATAAACAGCTTTCTGATATCAGAGTCAGCAATGAGTCTATAAAAAACGGTGAAACTGAACTGTTGATGGCAAGTCTGAAAGAATTGGCGCGTCTTGTATCTGATAAACGTAATATTTTAAATCAGTTAAATAAAATCTACAATGGCCGGTTAAAAAAATTAAATGAACTTCAAAATGCATTTATTGATTTTACAAAACAAACCAAACAAAGTCTTGAAAAACATAAATGGACTTCGCGTTTTGAGCGTAATTTTATGCTTGATAATGTCTTACCTTCATATGAAAAATTTAAAAATGAACTGAACGCTATTTTTCAGGAAATCAAACTGGCTGTCAGTCGTTCATTTTGGGTGAAAGAAGTCAAAATTCTGTGGATATCGGGAAGTATTCTATTCATTACGTTTCTGTTGATAGTTGTGATTGGGGAGCTATTTTTTATCCATTACTGCTGGCTATGCAGACATATCGTTATCAAAACCGAATCCAATTACAAATGGGCATATTATGCATTTCAGATATCTATGCGTTCTTTACCCCTACTCGGCGCTAATGTATTTCTCTATATTTACACATTTCTGATTGATGTGTTTATGCCATTTTCTGTCATTCTGAATATCGCATCAAGTATTTTATCTGTTCTTTTGCTGGGGAAATGGGGGATTGATGGATTAAGACATATTCCAAAAGACAGTCTATTGAATCGATTTTCTGAGTATTTCCCATATCTGTATTTTCTACTGACATTTGGTACGGCATATTACATTACCTATATTTTTCTGGACTGGTCTCTGGATCAAAACAGCATGATTCTGTTTTGGACTCGCTTGGCGGGTATTTGCGTTGTTCTAACTTGGTGCATTCTCTTGGGTAAACATTTAAGCCGTCAAATGAAACCATGGATAACAGAACATATACAAAGAAAAATTATTTTGTATAGTATTATTGATTTCTCCAACGGATTTTGTGTTGTTTGGTTATTGCTTGAACTATCAGGTTATGGCCAGTTAGGTTTATATATTGTGTCCTCCGTTGTAAAAACGGGCTTTGTGTTACTTTGGACATTCCTGTTGTTCATGATGCTTCAGGAATGGCGAAGACAAATCAAAAAACCAGATTCTGTCAAATCAAAAGAAGAGCAATCCATTACCGGTTATACAGTGAAATGGTTTTTATCTAAAGTATTATCCCTTGGTTTGCTTCTTTCAATGATCGTTGGTTTGCTTTTGGCTTGGGATGCAAAACACGCCATGATTGTACATTTTTTTTCAATTCTGAACAAGCCGATTGCTATTGGAAATTTGGAAATCAGAATTGTATCGTTTATATATGCATTTTTTATGTTGACCTGTATTCATGTCATTAACCAATTCTTGAATTATGTATTAAAAAAACGAGTACTTCTGGATAGCGGTATAAGTATTGGCGCTCAGGAATCCATTGTAACAATTATTCAATATGCATTATGGATATTTGGCATTTTTATTACGTTACAGGTTGTTGGATTAAATACCACATCATTGGCAGTTGGATTTGGCGCTTTGGGTATTGGTCTTGGATTTGGTCTGCAAAATATTTTTAATAATTTTATCAGTGGAATTATTTTATTGTTTGAACGGCCTATAGAGGTAGGTGATGATATTGAAGTGAATGGTATCTGGGGAACCATAAAAAAAATCAATGTGAGAGCAACGGTGGTACAAACCTACGATAATGCATCGTTGATTATTCCAAATTCTGAATTTATCAGCCGACAGGTAACGAACTGGAGTTTTAAAGACCGGAGTATTCGACGCGTTATTACTGTTGGGGTCGCATATGGTTCAGATGTTCAACTGGTTCGTGAAACGCTATTGGAAGTGGCTGAAAAAATCCCCGGTATTTTACGATATCCTGTTCCAGAAGTATTATTTTGGGATTTTGCAGATAGTGCACTCATCTTCAAACTCCGTTTTTATACAACGGTTGATGGCTTTCTGACTTTGGAAAGCGCGATGCGTTTTGAAATAGATCGGTTATTTAGAGAACGGAATATTCAAATACCATTTCCGCAACAGGTTGTGCATATACAACAGTAGTCCTACCTCTTCATATGTCCATATAAGCTTTAAGGGCAGGAATGCATTTATGGTTCGATTTGGGTAATGGGAATTGATGAAGTTCGTGAATTTCAATCCACCTGTAGTCTGTAAATTCATTAAGCATTATCTTACCTGACATATATGTACACCTATATACATCCATCAGAATTTTAAAATGTGTATAAGCGTGTTTTACTCGACACAGAAACTGATTGATAGAAACCTTGATATTAAGATTGGTGTATAGTTGATTTTTTAAATATTCTTCGTTTTTATTTTGAATATTCTCCTGATAGAATTCTTGTGATTCATGGATTTCATGTAATTTATTCTTATTTGTTTTTGTAGTGTAACTTGGAAATTCCCATAATCCTCCAAGAAACCCCGTTAATTTTCGTTGAACAATTAAAATTTTTGTGTTCTTGAAAATAATTGCACAGACAAGATCATGAGTGGGCACAGTTTTTTTAGGCTCGCGAAACGGATAGTGCTCGACTTGGCCATTAGCAAAAGCTTTACACTCATCCATAATTGGACACTGATTACAATTTGGTTTTTTCGGTTTGCAAATAAGCGCTCCTAATTCCATGATCGCTTGGTTGTATGTTCCGGGTTCCTGAGTGTGTAAATACGGATAAGCAATTTTTGAATAATAATCGTGAGCGTTATGGCTATTTACTGGATATTTTTCCATACAAAACCGTGCAAGCACACGTTTCACATTTCCATCTACAACAGCAAGTGAATGGTTAAACGCAATACTTTGAACCGCAGCCATAATATACTGGCCAACTCCGGGCAAACCTATAAACAGATATGGATCTTTAGGTATTTGACCTGTATAGGTTTCTAAAATGATTTTAGCCGCTTTATGTAAATTCCTCGCCCGCGAGTAATACCCCAGTCCTTCCCATAATTTAAGAACCTGCTGACTATCAGCATCTGCAAGGGATATAACATCTGGAAAATGATTTATAAAATTCAGATAATATGGAATCACTGTATTCACTTGAGTTTGTTGAAGCATGACTTCTGAAACCCATATCATGTAAGGGTCTTTGGTTTGTCTCCAAGGCAGGTTTCGATGATTCTGAGAATACCAATCCAGTAATTGTTTTTGCATGGTTAGCCGATAACCTTAATATCAATGTTATAATAGAAAGAGAATAAAAGCGTAACATTCCTGATTCTAACGAATTTTATGGTTTTGTGAAATATTTTTTTATGCATATAACCTATACTCGCCTTCGGGATTCTCTATCCATTCCGTTTCTAAAGATATTGAAAATCCAGAAGGAACCGTGTCAACGAATCAACCGATCAAATAATGTTGGAGTTAGCAGTGTTCGATTGACTTTTCATTTTTCTAAGAAACCAAGTTGGCTAATGCATTCTGAACTTCAGGATATTGAAACTGAAATCCATGAGATAATAATTGTGTTGGTACTGCGCGAACGCCATGTAATAAGCTATTTCCAAATTCACCTAAAACAAGTTTTAGCATAAATCCGGGTATAGCAGGAAGAATAATGGGACGATGTACTACAGTTGCTAAGGTTTTTGCAAATTGAGACTGGGTTACGATAGATGGTGAACAGCAGTTTATGGCTCCGGTTATGTTAGCGTTTCTAATGACAAACAATACAATATTGGCTAAATCTAGTTCATGAATCCAAGAGAAGTATTGTTTGCCAGAACCCAGTTCGCATCCTAAACCATATCGAAATGGTGTAAGCATTTGTTTCAGGGCACCACCATGTTTACCCAAAATAACTGCAAACCGCAATAAAACGACTCTTGTATCCTTTAAAGCTGATGCATTCACGGCTTCTTTCTCCCAGTCAAATGCCACTTGTGCAAGAAAATCATTCCCCTGAGGATAGAATTCATCGATATCACTATACTGATCCGTGTATAATCCATAATATCCAATTGCTGATGCATTGATAAGCAATTTTTTTTGATCGGGTCGTTTTCTCATCGCATCAACCACATGCCGAGTGCAAAGAATGCGGCTATTATAAATTCTATCTTTATATTGGTTATTCCACCGTTTAAAAATCGTTTCACCAGCTAAATTGATAATAACATCATGTTCTGCTAATACATCCTGCCATTCACCCGGTTGTGTTGCATCTCCAGAAATGCGGTTTACATTTACTGAAAGAGATCGTTGTTGATGTATTGACCTGTCTAACAAGGTTACTGAATAGCCTTGCTGAACCAAACATTGTGTAAGTGTTCTTCCAACAAAACCAAAACCACCTGTAATAAATACTTTCATATATAATGGTCTTTCCTATTTATAAATAACACTGAAGTTGATAATAAGTAAGCAATTAAACCCGTAAGGGCGTATTTTAGACACGCCCTTACAAACTAAAATCTAAAATCAATCATTACTTTTTTTAGAGCAACGGTTTTAACGCCAGCCACCTTTATAATACACATAAAGTGAAGTTGTTGAACCTAAACAACCAGAATTCGAATGAGTTAGTGTACTTGATCCACTGACGTACATATACCGATCACCTGATCTCAGGCCAATCCCATAAAGGTTAGGCCCACCATCATCTCCATCCAAATTCCAAATACCGGGAGTTTTAGAATTTCTATCATATGCCCACAGTTCGTGTTGACTCCCACAGAACACATAGGGTGCGGGAGTACCCGTATCTGTAACTATAAAATATGGTTTTGCTAAATTAAAATATTGTCTATTCCAATCATGTAAAGGAGGAAGGCCAATGACATAATCATTATCTGAAGGCCCTACCCCATACATCCGAAACATAAATTGTGCTGGACAGCCAGACGCGGTTATCGTTTGGGAATTACCAGTTCCATTGTTTGCAGGACAAATACCAATAGATCGGTTATAGAACGTAAAATCTCTTAC
The DNA here is from genome assembly GCA_002753105.1 of Deltaproteobacteria bacterium YD0425bin50. Taxonomy (GTDB): domain Bacteria; phylum Desulfobacterota; class Desulfobacteria; order Desulfobacterales; family YD0425bin50; genus YD0425bin50. The sequence continues at coordinate 16,379 of PDZT01000062.1, forward strand.
AGGTACAGTTCTGCCAGTAAAGAATCCAAAATTAACGTTAGGTAGCAATGAAGAAGGTCCAGTATTCAACGTCAATGTAGAATGATAAATCGGATGTAATGAATTATTATTTTCTCTGGCAGTGTCAATTGTAAACGTTCTTCCTGTATTCATAAGATCGAGTTGATAGGTAGCAATCTCCCATGTTGCTGGCCTGTTGCTATTATCAGGCTGTTTGCCTTCAATATTCTTAAGATTAAGGCGAGTTGGGTTATACACTGTGCCATTATCTAATGCCAAATCAATTGATTTGTTCGCTAACCCTTCAGCACCTGATCTTTTTTTCTGAAGCAGTTTTATGAAAATACCACCTTGACTCTTCAAGACTCCAGATTGATCCAGAAGAAAATGAGTAATAAATTGAGATCTCATCAATGGTCTCTCATCTTCTGTGCAGTTTGAATTTTTAGGTCCCGTATTGTCGCATTGAGCTAATTTTTGATAATAGCTATCATTATTGTTACTTACGACAAATAACTCGATGGCTGGTACAAATGTTTCTAGTTGAGCATAAAATTGCTGCTTACCCCCTTCATAGTACCTCGATCCTTCTATAAACTGCCTTACAATTTCATCTTTCTTTTGATCCATTTTCGCTTGAAGCTGTGCCGCAGCATCAGCACTTTTAGGGTCTATACCTTCACTTTCATAAGTAAGTTCATTCGTTTGATTTACAACCATCAGTTTTAATGCAGCGGTTTCATAATTGAGAAATTGCAAAAATCTATCTTCAATTCGCGTATATAGACCATTCTGAGCAATAACCATATCCGTATATGTCTGTATTGCCGGAGTCTCATTTAGCCCTTCGCTTACTAAATCCATATAATAATCGATCATTTGTTTATAGGAAAAGTTGTGAAGCTTTGGTGCACTCATAGATGTATTAAATTTTTGGAGGGTTTTTTCTGCCTCTGTATAGTTACCTTGATTAATATATCCTAAAATATTATCGTATAAGGATAAATCATCATCGATATATGCTTCGATTACCTTTAGATCACTATTGACATTATCCCATAATAATTTTGTTATATCCTGTTTTATGTCAAGTAATCTGCCTTTAATATCTGCAATACCCATTTTAATATCAGCGATGTCTTTTTTCATCGTCTGAATTGCCTTAAGTGCTTCCTTTTGAGGATCTTTAATCACTCCCGTCAATTTAAGTATCGTCATGACGCCATTCACAGCGCCGCCCACGCCTTTTAATATAGCACTGACCGCTAATTTAGATCGTAAATTGTCAGATAAAATTGGATCAAATTCCCAGACAGTTGGATCAGAAAGATCTAAAACTTCACCAGCTTCAACTTCTTTGACTAAACTATCAATAAATTCATCAAAATTTAAACTCTGAACTTTATTTTCAAACTCCTTGTATAAGTTATAATTTGATAAAAAGATGGAAGAGAATTCGCTGGACTTAATTACTTCTTCTAACGTCAGACCTTTAGGAATATTTAAAAAATTGTTAATTACCGCATCTACTTCCTCAATGCTCGACTCAGGGTGTTTTTTCATATAAGCTGCTTTT
>PDZT01000405.1 GCA_002753105.1 Deltaproteobacteria bacterium YD0425bin50
GCAATAGAACAGGCTTCTTCACCAGTTGAACACCCAGCAATCCATGCCCGTATGATCTTTTCATTTTTTTTAATACACCTGTCAACTAAATCAGGAATAACAGTGTTTTTCAAAATTTCAAATGACTTGGTATCTCTAAAAAATTTTGTTACACCAATGAGCAAATCTTTAAACAAAGCAGAAATTTCTTTTGGATTGCTGTGTAAATAAGAAATATAATCATCTAAGCTATGAAGTTGAACAATTCCCATACGCCGTTCTATGCGTCTGACTACAGTGGCAGGTTTATACAATGAAAAATCAACATTTGCCTTTTTATTGAGTAACCGAAATATACTTGTAAACTCATTATCATCCGTTTCAATTCGATGTTGAGCTTCTTCTTTTTTTGATACGTATGGATGACTGATAAACTTCAAAAGCTGTTCAGGCATATTAGCAGGTGATAAAATAAAATCAGCTAATCCAGTGGCAATCGCACTTTTAGGCATTCCATCAAATTGAGCACTGATTTCATCTTGGACCATAACTGTCCCGCCTTCACCTTTGATGGAACGAATACCTCTCGTACCATCACTGCCTGTTCCAGAAAGAATAATACCAATTGCCCGTTCTCCCTGATCTTCTGCTAATGATTTAAAAAAAATATCAATCGGCAAATTGAGTGCATGGCGTTGAGGCTGCTCTGAAAGATATATTTTCCCATTGTTTACAACCATATTTTTTTTAGGAGGTATAAGATAGACGCAATTGGCTTGAATCTTAACACCATTTTCAACTCTTAACACCTGCATTTGGGTATGTTTTGAAAGCAATTCAACCATTAAACTTTTATAATCAGGAGACAAATGCTGAACAATAACAAAAGCCAGACCTGTATTGGGTGGCATATTAATAATGAACTGTTGAAGCGCCTCCAAACCTCCTGCTGATGCACCAATTCCGACAATATATTTTGGAGGAGAATCAATGTATTCCGTTGTTTCCTTAATGCTAATCTCCGCAGCATCTGTTTCTGAAATGTCTGTGCTATTTGTCAAGGCAAATGTGCTATCCATCAATTCGGATAAATTGCTTGTAGTTGATTTTTTCTTTTTTTTGTTTAAAGGCATGGGGCTATCTTCCTCATCAAAATTGAATTTCAATTGCTTTACCACTTCTTTTGCAGATTTGTATAACACATTTTTTACCATCTGTTCTATATTTTTTAATATTTATTTGCTAATTGACATTCGGACAAAAAAAGACCTATTTAAACAACATGAGTGTAAAGGATTTATAAAGGTAATCCTGAAATTTAAACTATTATAAAAGCGTATTGCAATACGCCCCTACGGGAATAAATACATGTACATGAAAAGGAGTAAAAACATGAAACGTACTGTAATTCGAGGAACAGGCAGATATATTCCAGAGCGTCTTGTAACGAATCAGGACTTAACTCAATGGATGGATACATCAGATGAGTGGATTAAACAGCGAACTGGAATTGAACAACGCTACTGGGTCAAAGAAGAAGGCGGAGTTGGAGCATCAGACCTTGGACTTGAAGCTAGCAAAATCGCATTAGATCGGGCAGGATGGAAACCTGAAGACCTTGATCTGATTATTTTTGCCACGTTAAGTCCTGATATATTTTTTCCGGGTTCAGGGTGTTTATTACAGCATAAATTGGGATTAGAAACAACTCCTGCACTTGATATTCGACAGCAATGCACAGGTTTTATTTATGGTATGGCAACGGCTGATGCTTATATTCGAAGCAATATGGCTAAACGTATTTTATTTGTAGGTTCAGAAGTCCACAGTACAGGTATAGATATTTCAACCAGAGGAAGAGATGTCGCTGTTCTATTTGGCGATGGCGCAGGTGCTGTATGTCTTGAAGGTATTGACACAGACGAAGATATTGGCATTTTGACGACTGTTTTACATAGTCAGGGAAAACTTGCTGATGGCCTTATGCTTGAATTACCAGCATCTCGATTAAATCCAAGAATTTCTGTAGATATTATGAACGAAGCCCGTCAGTTTCCCAAAATGAATGGCCAGATTATTTTTAAACATGCAGTTCGACGGCTTCCAGAAGTAACCAAAGAAACATTAGAAAAAGCGAATTTATCCATTGATGATATTGATCTTATTATTCCCCATCAAGCCAACTTACGCATTAATCAGGCTTTTCAAAATACGATGAATTTACCAGATGAAAAAATATTCAACAACATTCAACGATATGGCAACACCACTGCTGGAAGTATTCCTATTGCCTTAGATGAAGTGATTGAAATGAATCTCGTGAATAAAAAAAATTATACTATTTTGTTTGTTGCGTTTGGTGCTGGATTAACTTGGGGTGGGGTTGTGTATCGTTTTGCATAAAATTTGCGAGATTTTGGGCATTGATCATCGTTTCGGCCACAATGTAGGGGCGATGCTTGTCATCGTCCTTTTGGAGGGCGAACACAAGGTTCGCCTCTACAATTTTGTCACGGCACGAAGAATGTCTGTCCGAAACGTCGATCAATGCCCATTTTTCAATTTTCTCCGGAATAACGTGTCTTATTGTTGCTTTAAAGACCCCCAACCTTTAGATACGCCCATCGGATAGTCACATTAAAGGTCAGTTTCACCTTCATAGGAAAAAATATCAATCTTACGTTCCAGTCCCATAATTTTTTGCATGAGTCGGGGTGAAATATAACTTGTTGCAACCATCAGAGCAGGTTCAACACCAACCTGCTGTTTATAGTCATCTGCTGACAGATAGAGTTTTTCAATATCCTTTGGATGCATCCGTGATGTAATCTCCAGCATAATATGCTCGCCATTTCGAATGATGATATCTACTTGGCGATTTCCATAGTATCCTTCCTTGATTTTAATTCCCTGCATTTTCGCCAATACACCTTGTATTGTTGCCCTGAAAGTACCTTCGTTGTAAATTCCCCATCTGCCTCCCAAAGCTGCAATTTGATCTTTCAAGGATTGAAAGCCTTGTTTCTGTGTTTCCGACAGTTCTTCGACTTTAATTTCTGTTCGCTTTTGAGCCTCTGCCAATTCTTCAACTTTAACTTCAGTTCGCTTCTGAGCCTCTGCCAGTTCTTCAATTTTAACTTCAGTTCGCTTCTGAGCCTCTGCCAGTTCTTCAATTTTAACTTCAGTTCGCTTCTGAGCCTCTGCCAGTTCTTCAATTTTAATTTCCGTTCGCTTTTGAGCCTGAGCGAGTTCTGTTACAATACCTCTTAATTCACGAAATTCATCTTTAGTAACTGTGTTGCGTAACTCTTCATAAATTCGCCCCATGGTTACGGCAATTTTTCTTGCTGCCGCATCTCCCATCGTTTCTTGTAATTCTTCATAGATTAAAGCCGTGTTTAGCATAATTCCTCCTTATCATGTATTTTTTATATTCTAAAGGAAGCAGAGGAATTCGTCAATATAAGATACTCCTTGTCAATATTAAATGACCCATTCAAAATAAAAACCGCCTCCTCTTTACATCTTTACAGAAGAAGCGGTCTTATCATTCAAGGATTTAAAAAAATCATGATAATCCTTAAATCATGGGAATCACGGTTCATCAGAAAACATCCACTCCGTGAAATCCCTCAATCCGTGCCAATCCATGATTCAGACATTCGTAGGTGAAATCCGTTGAGGTTACGAATCTTGTCTTAGTGAAGGGTAACCTGATTCAATATATTCGTAAATTGTTCCAACTCTTTCGACTTTAAAGCTACTCTAAATCATCGATTCAGATCAAAAAATAATTGAATTTAAAATTTCAATAAATTCAATTAGATATTGAAATAAGGTAAAAA
>PDZT01000406.1 GCA_002753105.1 Deltaproteobacteria bacterium YD0425bin50
TTAGTTTTATCAGTTCCAGTTGAATTTAATTCCGTAATTGATCCCCTGTTGAAAGTGTTACGTGACATGAGTTCAAATCCGAAAGGCAGAATAATACTTGAAATGATTGGCTTAGACGGTTTTCAAGAACCCGATGATTTGGATCTCTTAAATTTGGAGTAAAGATAATGAAAAAACGATGGTTAAAGATAGGTTTTTTAAGTGTATTCCTGCTTGCATACCTATGGAGCAACCTCTGGGCTGAAAGTCCATCTATTATCGTGCTCAATACAGATGTCAAGGTTGAGAAATATCAGTTCCATCAGGATGCTTTTATCCAAAATATCTCATATACCCCAACAATCATCAACTTAGCTGATCCGCAGTGGAACGCTGAAAAATTGTCCCATTCATTACGCGGACAATCTGTTAAACTTGTATATGCGATCGGGGCCAAAGCCTATATGGCGGCCATAGAATACGCAAGTGAGCTCCCGATTATTTTTTCATCTGTGATCAATTTTTTTAGATTACCCATGACTCAACAAACCTTTGGCGTCTCCGAAGAGTTAAATATTGGCATGCAACTAACCATCTTTCGTTATATTTTTCCTGACATTAAGCGAATTGGCGTGCTGTACTCCAGACAATATACTAAAGAGTGGTATTACGAGGCAGTCAAACAAGCTCAGAGCATGGACTTGGTCATTAAAGGCCGTTTGGTCAGTGACAGTTATCAGTCTTTAGCAGCGATTCGAGGCCTGCTCAATTCAGTTGATGTTCTGTGGTTGATTCCTGATCCAGCCATTTTAAATAACCAGAAGCATTTGTTTAGCCTGCTCAATCAATGCCATATTCGCCAAAAAGCGGTCTTCAGTTTCCACGAGGCTTTTGCCAAGCATGGTGTGACGCTGATAACATCGGTAGATGAAGCAACCGTTGGCAGGCAAGCCGCTACCATGGCATCCAGAATACTGGCTGGAAAAAAAATCAGCGATAAAGTTCAGTTCCCAGCAGGTTCGCAGGTGATTTTGAACTTAAACAATGCACAATCCTATGGGCTAAAATACCGGGAAGGTGCCCTGAAGGTTGTCAATCATCTTGTAGAATGATTATTTTCAATCTATAAATGTTCAGATATTAAATTTCACAATTTAGACTAAGGAACGGAAACTCAATAAGTTGAATGCAAGGATATATATAGTATAAAAAAATAACCCTAATTATTATGGAGAGAATTACAGTGAAAACAAAAATTAAAAAAGTGGTGTTGGCATACTCAGGCGGTTTAGATACCTCAGTTATTTTAAAATGGCTCATTGAAACCTATCAATGCGAAGTAATTGCATTTTCAGCCGATATCGGTCAGGAAGATGAATTGACAGAAGTCAGGGAAAAGGCAATTAAAACAGGGGCATCCAAAGTATATATTGATGATCTGCGGGATGAATTTGTTAAAAATTATGTGTTTCCAGCGTTTCGAGCCAATGCAATTTATGAAGGCCAGTATTTATTAGGCACGTCGATTGCCAGACCTCTGATTGCAAAACGTCAAATGGAAATTGCCAAGATCGAAGGTGCTGATGCTGTGAGTCATGGTGCTACAGGCAAAGGCAATGATCAGGTTAGATTTGAAATAACCTATCTGGCACTTAACCCGCAGATTAAAATCATTGCACCTTGGCGTGAATGGGATATGAATTCACGATCCGAATTAATGGCTTATGCCCAAAAACAGGGTATTAAGGTGTCATCTACTCCGAGTAAACCCTATAGTACAGATAGAAATTTATTACATATCAGCTATGAAGGTGGTATTTTAGAAGACCCATGGAACCCGCCGCCTGACGATATCTTTACCCTGACAGTTTCCCCAAAACAAGCTATAGACCAAGCTGAGACGATTGATATTTCTTTTGAGCAAGGCAATCCAGTATCTATTAATGGAAAAACGATGGGACCAGCAGATTTATTAAAAACATTAAATCAACTGGGTGGACGTCATGGTATTGGCCGTGTGGATTTAGTTGAAAACCGTTTTGTAGGAATGAAATCCAGAGGTGTATATGAAACTCCGGGAGGAACACTATTACGATCTGCACATATGGCACTTGAATCAATTACTCTTGACCGTGAAATTATGCACTTAAGAGATTCCCTGATTCCCAAATACGCATCGTTAATTTACAATGGATTCTGGTTTTCTCCAGAAATGCGTTTATTGCAGCAACTAATTGATCAGACTCAGCAGTATGTATCAGGTGATGTCCGATTAGAACTTTACAAAGGCAATTGTCGAGTATTAGGAAGAAAATCAGAACAATCTCTATATCGAAAAGATTTTGCGACATTTGAAGGCGATACCGTTTATTCTCAAAAAGACGCTGAAGGGTTTATTCGGTTAAATGCGCTACGAATTCGAATTCAATCCATGCTAGGACGATCATAAAAAGGATAGACTATGACAGCTAAACCGTGGGATGGCCGATTTACAGAAAAAACAAATGAACTGGTAGAAGCATTTACAGTGTCCATTGAAACAGATAAACGCTTATATCAAGAGGATATTGAAGGCAGTATGGCGCATTGCCAGATGCTTGCCAAACAAGGTATTATTACAAATGATGAAGCTCAAGCCTTAATTCAAGGGTTACAAGAAGTCAAAGCCGATATTGAACAAGGCAGTTTTAAAATTGATCCTCGTCTCGAAGATATTCATATGCATATTGAAACAGCGCTTGCCCATAAAATAGGCAATGTCGCGTTGAAATTGCATACAGCGCGCAGCCGTAATGATCAGGTTGCATTAGATGTTCGGATGTATTTACGGAAACAAACAAGTCATGTTCTTCAATTGCTTCATGAATTTAGAAAAACTATTGTGCAATTCGCAAAAGAGCACCTTTCGGTAATTCTGCCGGGATACACGCATCTTCAACGTGCCCAGCCTGTCTTGTTATCTCATCACATGATGGCTTATTATGAGATGTTTACCCGGGATGCTGAACGATTTAGTGACGGGTTAAAACGTATCAATGTCATGCCATTAGGCAGTGCTGCTTTAGCTGGAACTACATACCCTATAGACCGTGATTATACGGCTGCGCTGTTAAATTTTCCAAAAGTAAGTTCAAACAGCATGGATGCAGTATCGGATCGCGATTTTATTATTGAATGGTTAGCATCAGCAAGCATTTGTATGGTTCATTTAAGTCGTTTGTCCGAAGAAATGATTCTGTGGTCAACGAGTGAATTTGGATTTATTGAAATATCCGATGCTTTTACGACGGGAAGCAGTATCATGCCTCAAAAGAAAAATCCGGATGTCCCTGAATTGGTCAGAGGTAAAACCGGAAGGGTTTTTGGGAATTTAATGGCCGTGCTGACCTTAATGAAAGGGTTGCCTCTGGCATATAATCGGGATATGCAGGAAGATAAACCACTGTTATTTGATACCATTGACACTTTAACTGCATGTATTGAAATTTTCATTCACATGTTACCTAAAGTCAAGGTTAAGCCAAAACGGATGTATGAGTCTGTATTAACTGGTTATTTGAATGCAACAGATATGGCGGATTACCTTGCTCATAAAGGCATGCCTTTTCGTGAAGCCCATAGTTGTGTAGGTAAAATTGTAAAATTTGCTATAGAAAAACATGTAGAACTAAATGAGTTGAGTCTGGAAGACTTAAAGCAATTTTCTTTGCTTTTTGAATTGGATATATTCAACTACATCACTGTTGATGAAATGATTAACCGTCGCATGTCTTTAGGCGGCACTGCACTGGATCGCGTGCAGATGGCCATTCAACATGCAGAATCGATTTTGGTGACAGAAAA
>PDZT01000407.1 GCA_002753105.1 Deltaproteobacteria bacterium YD0425bin50
GTGTTATGAAACCCTAGGCATTATCCATGCTCTATGGAAACCCATTCCAAAAAAATTTAAAGATTATATCAGCATGCCCAAAGCCAACATGTATCAATCGCTTCATACCACTGTTTTTGGCCCAGATGGCAAACGTGTTGAAATTCAAATCCGTACTAAAGAAATGGATCAAGTCGCTAAATCAGGTATTGCTGCACATTGGAGCTATAAAGAAGGGCGGGAATTTGATGAACAAACGAAAGCAACGTTTCGTTGGATTCAGGAACTTGTTCAACAGCATCTTACCATAAAAGACCCTGATGAATTTTTAGAACATGTATTAATTGACTTTTATCCAGATGAAATTTACGTATTTACCCCAAAAGGCGATATTAAAAATTTGCCGAAAAATTCAACTCCATTGGATTTCGCTTATAGTGTTCATTCAGAGGTGGGTAATGAATGCGTTGGAGCCAAAGTTGATGGTCGTCTCGTGTCTCTGGATTATCCATTAAAAACCGGAAACATGGTTGAAGTATTGACCAGCAAAGGCCATCAGCCTAGTAAAGATTGGCTGCATTATGTTAAAACAGCAAAGGCGCGTTCCAAAATTCGTCAATGGATTAAACAACAGGAAAGGGATCGAAGTATTGCTCTTGGAAAAGAGATATGTGAAAAGGCTTTTCGTAAAGCTCGACTGAATTTCTATTCGTTTTTAAAAGATGAAAAAAGCGATGACGTGGTTAAAACCTTTCATTTTGACAACATGGATGATCTTCTTGCACATGTAGGTTATGGTAAAATTACACCGAATCATGTTATTCAAAAATATACTCCCCATGAAGAAGACACGAGCAAGCCTTCACTATTTAGACGATTTATTGAGAGTACCCGAAAGAAAAGAGCAGGTTCTGGTGTTGTTGTTAAAGGATTGAATGATATACTCATTCGTTTTAGTAAATGCTGTCAACCCATACCCGATGATGATATTATCGGATATATTACTCAGGGACATGGGATTTCTATTCACAGAAGAACATGCGCGAATGCATTAACTCTCAATCCAGAGCGTCAGATTGAAGTAGAATGGGATAGATCACATTTAGAAGCATTTCCAGTAAAAATTCATATTCAATGTTTAGACCGTTTCGGACTGCTGTCGGATATTACATCAACCATAACAAAAAATAAAATTAATATTATTGATGTGAATTCAAGGCTAAATGATTATCACATGGTTGATTGTGTGATTACGCTTTCCGTATCAGATACCGAGCAGTTAAACAAAATCATTTCAGCGATTCGAAAAGTAAAATATGTAAAGCATGTACGACGAATTGAATGATTTGTTATCCGCTGCAATTAAGGTCTATGAACGCGATTTCCAAAAAATACTCACCGTAACACCATACAACAAGATCGAAAACACTAATGCAGGCCAATAGTGAATTTGTAACTTACCTAGTATAAAAATTAAGCCAATGATACCTATTGCGCATAAGCTAGGGCCAAGGAGTTTCACCCAAGGTTGTTTTAGTTTTAAATGAATGAGGATGCCGCTCCAAACAAGTATGCATGATAATAATGCAAGGAATTGCCCACCCAAAGATAAGGATTTAGTTAGGTAGCCGATTGAAAAAGTCGCTTGGTCATCTGATTGATTCGCGTATAGTTTTTCAAAAACAAAACAAACCCCAGTAACAGGAACCTGAATAGTTAATGGCGGAATGGTTTTTGGGGATTGGCTTTTTATAGTGGTTATATTGGCCATGCTTTCCTGCATCTGTTGTTGAGAAAGAAGTTGGTTAGCGGTTACGAGTTTCATGTTTGTTTTGGGTTTAAAATAGCTTACCTCTGCTGGCATATATACATGCCACTTGGAATGAGTAACTACCATGTCTGGTAAAGGCAGCATTCCTGTTATATGCCCGAACATACCTGTTTTTTGAACGGGTGTTTGATAAATGATGTTGACTGGAAATCCCTGTGAATCATTAATAATTTTAATTAAGATACTGGATCCAAAACTATTCGCTTTTTCATTTTGTTCTGTAGATATTGCTGGTTTTTCTGGTTGACCATCGACAAATAAAGACCATACCTGAGAGTCTTTGGGTAAAAAAATCCGAAGAAATTGTTGACGGCTGTTCCGAACGATAAACGATGCTGAGGTTACTGAAAGCCCATCAGCAGTATATAACGTATGATACGTCGCCTGATCAATTGTTGCGGTTTGAACGTCCATAGCTTTATGTCGGGTCATTTTTAATTTTAATTGATAGGGTGGGTCCACATGGACATATTTGTATGCAAGTAAAATCGGATTGGTTGTTTTAAGTACCAATTGTTGCGGTAATTCATTTGGATCAAGACTTGAAAGTTGTTCCACTAATGACGGTTGAATTTCAACTGCGCTTAATGCTTCGATAGCAATTCTGCCCTGCTCGACTTCAGCGTGCTGAACACGAAGCGTTGGCACAGAAATGTCGGCTTCATTTTCAGCCATAATGCGTTCATATGCAACATCCATTCGGAACATACCATCCATTTCCTGTGTAAATTGGACGTCAATACTTTGAGCAGCGTCTTCGGATCTGAGTTTGTGCGTTCTGAGAGATGGTGAACTTAAACTTAGAAAATTAACGTTTTTAGGTAACATAACCGTTACATCAGAAATAGTTCCTGATTTTATATTAATATCAATTGTCGCTGATCCTTTCATGGTAACATCACCTATGGATATCAGCGTATTCACCATCGCATCAAATTTACCTTGCTTTCGTTCAGGAGGTCGTGCCAACGCAGTAAGTTTGGGTTTGGATTCCACATATTTGTAGGTATGTGCAACAACCTTATTCGTATTTTGGCGAACAAAAGCTGGCAGTTGATTTTCCCCTACACGCGTGAGTAATTCTTCCAAAACAGGCTTTAACGTTAATTCTTTGCTGGCAAGCAACGCAACCATGCCTCGCTGACGGTCAACACTACGCACATGAACTAAAGGAATCGTAAACGGCTGCTGATCATTTTCTGAAACAATAGACCGATCATAAAAAACGTCAATTCCAAATTCGCCTTTCACTTTTCGATTAATGAAAATGGTCATGGTGTCAGGTTCATTTGGTTTCCCCTTAATCACTCGCCAATCAGCCGTTTCTCCACCTAAACATGCAATACGGTTGACTTGAATACCATTAGGGAGTTCAATTTCAAAAATATTCGTTTCACCTCGTGTAATTTCATAGCGAATCATCGCTTGAATAAACAATACGCCTTCTTCGGCATAAACTAAATGAAACGCAGAGGCATTGGCTCTGAGTTCTGTTTTAATCTCTTCTGGTACAGCTTCATTCCAAGATAAAGTTACTTCACGGGTCATAGGAACATAAAAACTCGCCTGAGTGATATCATTGCTGACTTGATGATATACATTGGTAAAGGGTGTAACACGAATTTCTTTTTTCCCCTCTAAACTTAATGCAAAATTGGAAATTGGAACTTGAGGAATCATGAGTTTTACAAGTGGTGAGCCTTCAGGACGCTCAACAGGTACCTGAAAAATAATTTTGAGTTGATGCTGGCCAATGCCTTTAACCCATGTAGAAAACTGATGTTCTTTGATAGCAATCGGAGCTTTTTGACCATCCACATAAATATCATTTAATGTTACTGTATCAGGCAGCAATTCCAGTTGAACACTATCATTGTGAAACAGTTCTACTTCAAGTACACCTTCAAACAGCATGGTTTCTTTTTTTAAATTCCCGTTGTATTGCGCACGGCTCATGGAATATGTTTCTTTATGAGGCACCCGCCACGTCATCTGTACTCCA
>PDZT01000408.1 GCA_002753105.1 Deltaproteobacteria bacterium YD0425bin50
GCGCCGATTTTTTTTTTTTTTTCCAACTGCTTCGGCAGACAAACACTTTTCAGATCATATTCAGTCTTGGCAAATTCGCGTGCATTTTTTCCTAACCATTCTCGCTTATCCGGGTTATCAAGAAGATTGCATACGGATTCTGTCAACCCCACACTATCAAAAAAATTCACCAGACAACCCGTTTTGTCATGGATAATGGCCTCATGCAATGGTTTGGTATCGCTGGCCACAATGGCACACCCCACACTCATTGATTCTAAAAGACTCCATGAAAGAACGAATGGATAGGTCAAATAAATATGTACGGTAGAAATTTGAAGTACTGGAATAAAATAGTCATAGGGAATATTTCCTAAAAAATGCACACGAGTTAGGTCAACCCTCTCCCTAACTTCATTCAGAAACATATCTTTCCATGTCTGCCCCTCTGGCGGTCTAGCACCATAACTCACATCACTGCCTCCCACAATCAGTATTCGTGCTTTTGGCCTGCGTTTAAGAATTTCAGGCAAAGCTCGCATAAAAATATGATAGCCCCGATAGGGTTCAAGATTGCGGTTGACAAAGGTGATGATTTCATCTTTTCTTGAGAGAATCAGGGAATTGTTCAGAGTCAGGCTGACTGAAGGATTCGGAGCAACACTATCTGTATCAATTCCATCATGTATAACTGTGATTTGGCTTCTAAACGGTTCAGGAAAAGTGCTAGCCTGCCAGCGTGTAGGTGAAATACCCGCATCAGCTATCTCAAAGTGCAACAGGTTATTTAGATTTTTCAATCGTAATCGACAGACGTCACCCGGGTCTTTCGCTGGGAACTCAGGGTCAAACCCTACATCGGCTCCTCTGGGGTGATAGAAAAATTCACAGTAAATTCCGAGCTTCACTTGTGGCCAAATCTCTTTCAGAAAGAGACTTTCTCCCCATCCCGGATGGGCAATGATAATATTGGGTGAGAATCCTTCAGACTTGAGTTGCAGTGCAGCTCTAAAACAGGCTTCCCCCCTGATAGTCTTAGTCTCAAAATCAGAAACCCAAGGATGTACATTAGGCGTTGTCCCACGACTTGCGCTGTAGGGTACAAGTTTTATCCCATTCCATTCGCGGGAACTTATCTTTTGCATTGTCATAGCGGCTACAGTGTACTTCTGAGCAACTAATGCCGGAGCAAGAAATTTGAATTGCCCCGGAAAATTCTGGTGAATAAAAAGAATGTTCATGAGATTATCCTTAAAATACCTAACTTAACGATCCACGATAGCGCACGAAATACCAAAACCTGTCGATCTTTAGAAATGCCCTGAATCAACTCGGACGCTGGTTTAGGTTGTGATGCTGCGGCCATTAAAACAGTTTCTAACTCGTCATCTTTAGGTAAAACTGCATTTGCAAAATTAACCATCGCTAATTTTCGGTATTGGTTTATGCGAGTAACAGCCTTAGAAACATCGGCATCCACTAAGCCTAACAATGTCTGAGGTGTTAGCGCATGTGTGGGGTAAGATGCAAATGCATGAAAAGGGTCCATTCGAGAAGGCCATGGGTGACTTAAGGCTTTGAGACTTTGCGCATGAGTCTTACGGACTTCAGACAATTCTTCCCACAACGTCTCATAACGTGGAATAATGACCGACCAGTCATACATCTGACAGGCTCGTTGTCTGCCAGATTCACCCATTCTTTTCCGTAGATCAGGACTGGTAAAAAGCCGAACAAAGGCATTGGTCGCGGCTTCGAAATCTACTGCAATAAACGAGCAGGTATGGCCACAATACATATCATAAGTATCAATCTGAATCGCATGTCGCCATGCAAGATCATTTCCTATACCAGCCTGCGGCATCAAGGTGGGGATACGGATACCGTCAATACCATCACGAACTGTATCCTTGTACCCATCCCAATCAGAAACAACCTGTGGCAATCCTGACGCCATAGCTTCAATAGGAACGATGCCAAAGGTTTCCTGAATATTATCGGAAAGCGAGCAGAATACATCTGCACACGCCCAAGCAATCTGTCTGTGTTCAGCTTTACGGCCATCTAAAACAACTACTCGTATGTTTGGACAAACGAGGTGCGCTGCATCAGCATAGGCGTTTGCAATATGCTCGTTGGCGTGCCATCCACATTCAACAAGTATCACACGTTGACCAGAAGGCAACGCCGCGGCAGCTTTTTCAAGCGCCTGATACATGACCAAGGGATGGGCTTTAGCATGAAAGGATAATCGCCCGGTGTATAGCACTACTACTGTATTAATATCTGCACCAATAAAAGAACGGGCTGATGCTCTCTGTGAATCCGTAAATGTAAAGTCCTGAATATTAATACCCAGAGGAATCACCGGTAATTTTGGAAGCACGAACCACTGGGCACCAAAACGATGCAGTAAATAATCGGCTTGAGCCTGTAACAAACGCTGCACATTATCCTTCACCGCGGTGCTAGTGCAAATCACTGCATCCCAGCTTTGCACTGGCGCAGTCAACAAATCGGAAATTGCATCCATAGCGCCTGCGCTTGATGTAGTATGAGTAATACCACAAAGACTCCATGCTCCCTGACCAAACATAGCACGATGCCATGCATGTTCACCGATACCCGGACCCGGGTAATAGACTACACCCGGCTTCGACAACGCAGCGATACTGTTTTTGTCCACAGCCATGACTGGTACGGATCGTCCAACAGATTTCACTGTCTTCACAAAATGATTCACATACTCGGACTTCTCAACCTGTATCCAAAATTCCTGCGTTTTACTGTGAGCGATAAATCCTCTAAGAAAAGATTCACCAGCAGCATTACGTCCCATCAGTTTTGGCCCGCCGGTGGAGTATGCCTCTGGGTGAAAATAGATTGCGGCTGTCATCGGCTATGCCTCTCTTTCGCTTTCATTACTAGCCAAGGTGTTGGGCCAGAACGCCATTCCCATACCGCCAGCAACTGATCCAAGTGGGATAGATTGCTAAACCAAGCTGGCGCATTAGGTAAATTTCTCTGCCCATTATCCTGAATAATGAGGATATCGTGACTTTCAGAAAAGCGATTTATCAACAGTTTCGTAATACCCGGAATCAAACACTCATGCGATTCTACAATCATATCAATTCCTTTGAGGCTGGGAGCTAACTCTGGATTGAATAATTCACGCTCTCCTCCTTCAATATCGCACAAAACCAACACGTTGTTTCCAGCAAACTGTTCAAAATCTTGTGAACTAAACAAAGCATTAATGATTACGCGATCAGATACCCCATTCTGTTTTGCTAATCCAGCGCACACCTGACGCGCATTCGCATTTAGATCAAAAGCAAAAACACGGGTATTAAGCATACGTCTCGCCATGCCAACCGCATAATATCCTTCGGCACATCCGATATTCAAAATTAATGAGTAATTAAGCTGAATGGCCTTCTCAATCTCTGGCATTAATGGCTGTTCGTAGCACCCGATCAATTTAGGTATATGGCATCCTTCCGCCGACTGCGGTAAAAAGCTTAGACCTTTAAACGGGCCGTCTAAAACTATAGTGCCATGCTGTTGCAATAAGGTGTTTTGTATAAGAACGCTGCGCCATTTAGACAGCAGACGGAGTGAATTATTTAGATGTACGATTTCGTCAGAGTGTACATGAGATAGGTTATCAATCAGTTGGTTAAGAATTTGGACATGGAAACTCATTGATGCTCATCCTTCCTATTCGAATTTTTCTTCATATCTTTGCAGATTTGTCAAATAATCTGACATATCTAATTCGGATAATTTTAATGATTCAGTGAAAGTAATCCATGATTCCCAAAGTTCTC